>CAISKH010000330.1 GCA_903885865.1 uncultured Mucilaginibacter sp. | reverse complement strand
CTCAAACCAAAAAAAAAGCCCCCGCTTTCGCGAGGGCTTTAGTTCATTAAAGTGATAGTGTTTAAATTATGCTAACTTAACTCTTACCGCGTTTAATCCTTTTTTGCCGTTTTCGACTTCAAAGGTTACATTGTCGTTCTCACTGATTTGATCAATAAGACCTGTTACATGTACGAAAAATTCTTCTGATGTCTCAGAATCTTTAATAAAGCCAAAACCTTTCTGGCTATTAAAGAATTTTACAATTCCTGTTTTCATTAATAATGTTGTTAAGCGAGCAGTACAATGAAATGCTTCAATTAGTTCCAATAACCAAGATAAAGATTACTAAAGAGCTGTAAAACAATAATCCAAGCAGCAAAATAAAAGCCTTATATTTGTCCGGAACACCTTTCGAGGGTATCTAAAAAGGTACCGGAAATTTTCAAATCAGGTTACACAATCGTTAAATCGTGGTTATCTTTGAAGCATGATTTTTGCTTCCGAAGCCCCATGGATCGTTTGTTAAGTTCCGATAATATCCAGACCTTCTCCTTCTTTGTTCTGGTGGCAGTTTTTGGCCTCTTGGAAAAATTCCGACCTGCACGCGAGATCAACCGCTGGAAAGACCTTAAAATTGATGTGCTTTCCTTTGCCATTGGGGTTACCCTTAGTCGGCTTTGCTATCCCACTATCTATAATTTCTGCGAGACTCATTTACCCAAGGATACTCTGCTCATCTGGCATGGAGTTACGGATCTTCCGGCAGCAGTAAAAATAGGCATGGCACTAGTGGCAACTGACTTCGCGCTTTACTGGGTTCACCGTTTACAGCACAGTAATGCCTTTATGTGGCGTACCCATACCTGGCACCATTCTATTGAGGAATTGTATTGGTTCTCCGGTTTCCGTACCAGCTTTATGCACTCATTTATATATAACATACCACAGACTATTATTCCGATGTTTATCTTTAAGCTTACTCCTCTGGAGGCCGGCATAGGATATTCGATAGGAATATTTGTACAATTTTGGGAGCATACCAATACTGATTTCAATATCGGCTTTCTGAAATATATATTTATTACGCCCGCTTATCACAGGGTGCACCATTCCATCAATATTCATAACAGGAACTATGGTACTACCTTTAGTTTTTGGGATAGGATGTTTGGCACTTATCATGATCCCGATCTTGTACCCAAGGATACCAAGCTTGGGCTTGGCGAAGAGCTTACCCCGCCAAAGATCACACGCATGTTAACGGGATTCTAAAAAGACTTCTTAAAATTTAAGATGAAGATGTGGGATTAAAATTTAATCCTCATCAATGATACCCGCTACCCTTCCTACTTCTCCTGTTTCGAGGCGGACTTTTATTCCATGCGGATGAAAAGGTGCATTGGTAAGGATATCCTTCACTACTCCGCGGGTTAATTGACCGCTGCGTTGGTCTTCTTTACATATAATATCCACCAGCAGATCCGGATGTATATCTTTTCTATATTGTCCTTTCATAACGCATGCAAAGATAAGCGCTATTATTTGTCTTGCGAGAACAAGAGCAGTTTGTCATTGCGAGCGTAGAGAAGCAATCTGTAAAATTTGGCAAACTTTCTTGCAGATTGCTTCGTCATTTCATTCCTCGCAATGACAAAATAGTATTTATAGCAAAATAAATTAGGATTTAATATGGAACAAGAAAATGATGTAAATCGCCCAGACGAATATAATGCAATATCTGAAGAACAGGCCCAACATTATCTAGATGGTTTAAATCGTAGACCAGAAGGAGATCTATCTAGGGAAGGCTGGAAAAATAAAGGATTGGTTAGATTTCTTTTAG
>CAISKH010000329.1 GCA_903885865.1 uncultured Mucilaginibacter sp. | reverse complement strand
CCGAAAAGACAGCTATTATGGTAAATATGCCAATAGTAACACCCAATAAGGACAGCAGTGTGCGCAGCCTGTTTTGCCTTAAAGCGTCAAAAGCAAACAAGAAGCTTTCACGAAAAAGTTTTAAAAATATCATATATGGTGATTACAGTGATTTTTTTGATTTCACAGATTTTTTTTTTGATTTCACGGATTGTTAAACTCTATTGCAAAAATGGTGTTATTAGTTAGATGCCTTGATCGCAATTAAGTTACACTATTTTTATCTGAATGAATCCAATATAGTAAGCTGCCGCATACAATCAGTGCAATCAACAATACAATCGATGTAATCCAAGTTAATATCAGTGTAATCTAATAATATAATCAATGCAATCATAATATATATTTGTACATTTGCGCCCTGAAAATCCATACATAATCAGCATGAAATTATCTCAATTTAAATTCAATTTACCCGAATCATTAATTGCAAGTACACCCTCCGCCATCCGCGACGAGTCGCGATTAATGGTACTGCACCGCGATTCAGGAAAGATTGAGCATAAAATTTTTAAAGACGTATTGGATTATTTTGATGATAAGGATGTTATGATCCTTAACAATACCAAAGTATTTCCTGCCCGTATGTACGGGAACAAAGAAAAAACAGGCGCCACTATTGAAGTGTTTTTATTGAGAGAATTAAATAAAGAGCTTCGCCTTTGGGATGTACTGGTTGATCCGGCACGTAAAATAAGGGTAGGCAACAAGTTATATTTTGGCGATGACGACCTTTTAATTGCCGAGGTAGTTGACAATACGACATCGCGCGGGCGTACCATCCGCTTTTTGTTTGACGGTACTGAAGAAGAATTTAGGCGCAATGTTGAAATATTGGGCGAAACACCATTGCCAAAGTATATAAAACGCAAAGCAACTGCCGAAGATAAAGAACGCTACCAGACCATATTTGCAAAGCATGAGGGCGCCGTAGCGGCCCCTACTGCCGGCTTACACTTTAGCCGCGAGCTTATGAAACGCCTGGAACTTAAAGGTGTTGAATTTGCCGAAGTTACCCTGCATGTTGGTTTAGGAACATTCAGGCAGGTAGAGGTTGAGGATCTGACCAAACATAAAATGGATTCGGAGCAGATCATCATCGAACAAAAGCAGGCAGATATTGTAAACAGGGGCATTGAACTTAAAAAACGGATATGCGCCGTTGGTACTACCAGTATGCGCGCCATTGAATCGGCTGTATCAGCAAGTAAAACTTTGAAGCCGGTTAACGATTGGACGAGCAAATTTATATTTCCACCGTACGATTTCAGTATTGCCAATTCAATGATCACCAATTTTCATACACCGGAATCGACTTTGCTGATGATGGTAGCGGCATTTGGCGGTTACGAAAACGTTATGAACGCTTACGAAGTGGCCATAAAAGAAAAATACCGCTTTTACAGCTATGGCGACGCAATGTTGATTATATAATGTTGTACGTTTGACGTTGTACGTAATACGTTTTATACATTTGCTAAACGTATTACGTATAACTTATTACGTACAACCAAAAAATGAAAACCTACGCCATTATAGTAGCCGGTGGTTCAGGCAGCAGGATGCTGTCGGTAATGCCCAAGCAATTTTTGCTGCTTAACGGAACACCCGTTTTAATGCATACGCTCCTGGCCTTTCATAATTGCAATTCCAAACCGCGTATTATTTTAGTACTTCCTGCTCATTTTCACGCGCATTGGGCACAGCTTTGCATAACATATAATTTCACTATCCCGTATCAATTGGTGAATGGCGGCGAAACGCGTTTCCATTCCGTTAAAAACGGATTAGATACTATACCAGGCAACGCGGACTCTCTCATTGCCATCCATGATGCAGTAAGGCCCCTTATCAGTTGCCAAATTATTGATGAATCATATCAGTACGCTGCTAAACATGGCAACGCGGTTACTGCAGTTAAAAGCCGCGATTCGGTAAGGCAATTAAAAAACGAAACTACTGTTGCTTTAAACCGTGATGAAATTTATCTTATACAAACACCGCAAACCTTTCAATCAGCCCAGCTTAAAATCGCTTATCAGCAACCTTATGTTACTAAGTTTACCGATGATGCCGGTGTGGTTGAAGAAACCGGGATCAAGATAAATCTAATAGCAGGCGACTATCAAAATATTAAAATAACTTTTCCTGAAGATATTGCCGTTGCTGAATTATTAATGAAAACCAAAGCGGAAAAATCCTGACCAATTTCAGCGAATTTTTTTAACAATAAAGTTCTTAACGAGATTATCCAAAAGCTTACTTTTTGAAATCTTCTTCCTGACCTGCCACAACCCTTCTGTTTTCTTAAAAATAAAAATTACTCATTTCAGTACACTAACTAGGGTAGTTTTGCTGCTTTTAATCGCCTGGTAATTTTTTAAGTTATATAAATGGCTCTATTTAATTGATTATTAACTATTTATATACGAATACATCGCTAAATAAGCTGCCGTACTAATTATATTAGTTTTTCGCAAAGTAATGAATCAATAATAAGGTAAACTTTAACTTTCTATAAT
>CAISKH010000328.1 GCA_903885865.1 uncultured Mucilaginibacter sp. | reverse complement strand
GAGGCATTGGGGTTCAAATTTTCGGATATTAAAATATTACTGGCCACACACGCGCATTTCGACCATGTGGGCGGAACGGCTGAAGTAAAGAAAATAACAGGCGCGAAAATGATGGTTAACGAAAACGATGCGCCTGTGCTGGCCGATGGTGGTAACTCCGATTTTGCATTCGGCGGAAAGGGCAGCACCTTTCAACCTGTTAAGGCCGACCGTTTGCTGCACGATCATGACACAGTAAAACTTGGCGGTATGCAGCTTATTGTATTACATACACCCGGTCATACAAAAGGTGCCTGCAGTTTTTTATTTGATGTGAAGGATGAGCGCCGCACTTACCGGGTATTGATAGCGAACATGCCTACTATTAACGATGGGGTTAAGGTTTCAGGAATGCCGGCCTACCCTAACATCGCCAAAGACTATGCTTATACCTTTGACGCGCTGAAAAAACTGCAATTTGATATCTGGTTTGCCTCTCACGCGGGCCAGTTTGGCCTGCATAAAAAACGCAAACCCGGCGACAGTTATAATCCCGAAGTTTTTCGCGACAGGCAAGGATATGACGCAATGCTAACTAATTTACAAAAACAATACCTTGTAAAACTCAATAACTAATAATTCATTTGGCCGTGGATACTATTTTTATTTAAAGATCACTATATTCGCTTAACCAATATACCTATACACGTTAACCTACAATGCCCGCAGCAGCAATTAACACCTTACCGGATAGTGAACTATTATCCCTGCTCAGAGGGGGTAATCGCGACGCATTTACGGAGATATACGATCGCTATAACGGTGTGCTTTACCTTTTTGCCTACAATAGATTACGTGACCGCGAAGAAGCCAAAGACATTATTCATGAACTTTTTTTGTCTGTGTGGACAAAGCATAAAGACCTGCATTTAACAATTAATTTATCGGCCTATTTATATACTGCGGTAAAAAACAGGATAATTAATAATATCACCCGCCAAAAAGTTGCTGCGCGTTATATTGATTCTTTCCAGTATTATATGGATAGCGTCGTCAACAATACCGATCATTTGGTGAGGCATAATGATTTAGTACGGTTTATTGAGAAAGAAATAGCAGAACTGCCCCCAAAAACGCGCCTTGTTTTTGAATTGAGCAGGAAAACAAATCTTACCCGCAAAGAGATTGCCGGCGAACTTGAAATTTCAGAAGAAACGGTAAAGAGCCATATGCACGTAGCATTAAAAGCGCTCCGGCTTAAATTAGGCTCATTTTTTTTCCTTCTTTTTTAAATAAAAATACTTTTTAACTCACCCCTACCCTATAGTTAGTTGTTCTTACTATAAATAAGGGTAAATACCACCACTAAAGCAATGGACAAAAAAAACGCTAAGCAGATATTGCAAAAATATCAGGCGGGCACAGCTACTAAAGAAGAGAAAGCTTTTTTAGAGAACTGGGTGCTATATGGTACTACCGACGGTACGGACCTGACAGATGATGAATTGTTATATGACCTGGCCGAAATACGACAAAGATTAAACATTGACCGGGCCCAAAAAAAACCAATGCAGTTATGGCCCGTTATTGCCGCGGCTGCTTCAATACTGCTTTTTCTATCAATTGGCGGTTACTTTATATTACATAAACAACCGCAGCTACAAACTGCCCGGCTGTTAAAGGATATTGCACCCGGCGGTAATAAAGCGGTATTAACTTTATCCAACGGTAAGCAGATAAGTTTAACTGATGCTAAATTAGGTGTCCTGGCAAGTGATGGGAAAACAATAATTAACAAAACCGAATCGGGCAAAGTAATATATAGTGATAATGGCAAAACCATTGCGAGTGCCGTTACCTATAATACGATTACTATTCCGAGGGGAGGAAAATGGAATGTTGTTTTGCCAGATGGTTC
>CAISKH010000327.1 GCA_903885865.1 uncultured Mucilaginibacter sp. | reverse complement strand
GGTTTGACAGTGCTATATTTATTAAGCCATATCAGGAATTTTACCGAATTTTGGCAAATAATTCATCGCAAATGCAAACCACAACCGAAAAAGATTCGCACTATAACCACCTGGAGCATATGAGCGTGAGCGAGATACTTCAGCATATCAATTACGAAGATGAAACGGTTGCGGTTTCTGTAAACAGGGCGTTACCGCAAATAGAAAAACTGGTTACTGTGGTTACCGCCAAAATGAAGGCAGGAGGCAGGCTTTTTTATATCGGCGCGGGAACCAGTGGGCGCCTGGGCGTGGTTGATGCGTCGGAATGCCCGCCAACATTCGGTGTGCCGTTTGATTGGGTGGTTGGTATTATAGCCGGGGGCGACGGCGCCATCCGCAAAGCGGTTGAATTTGCCGAGGATGATACTGAACAAGCGTGGCGAGACCTTATGGCATTCAACATAACCGATAAGGACGTAGTGGTGGGTATTGCTGCGTCGGGCACTACGCCCTATGTAATTGGCGGCCTAAAAACAGCCAATCAAAATAAAATAACTACCGGCTGCGTTGTTTGCAATAGTGGCAGCCCCGTGGCTGCCGTAGCACAATACCCTGTTGAAGTAGTAACAGGCCCGGAGTTTGTAACAGGGTCAACCCGCATGAAAGCGGGCACTGCCCAAAAGATGGTACTGAATATGCTAAGCACCGCAGTAATGATACAACTGGGCAGGGTTAAAGGCAACAAAATGGTGGATATGCAGCTAACCAACAATAAACTGGTCGATCGCGGAACTAAAATGGTAATGCAATCAACAGGGCTTGAAGAAGCTGATGCTGCTGACTTGCTGAAAACCTGCGGAAGTGTGCGTAAAGCGGTAGATTTTTATCAACAAAAAAGATAGATGTGCAGATGCGTGGATATGCAAATGTGCAAATGAAAATAAGAATTAATAAATTATAGATTCATCAAAAAAAATCTGCACATCTGCACATTTGCATATCTGCACATTAAGAGACAATGCACGAAATAGAACCATACTACAAATGGCGCGATGACTATGTAGCATCGGAGGATGAGTATTCGCCCTTTTATGCTACGCAGTATAACGAGTTTGAATTTGATAAACAGATATATAACTACCTGCTGCACCCGCAATGGGATTCGTTCGGCTCCAATACGCTGTACATGAAAGTACTATATGCTGATTATGACCGTTCGTACGCTATCATAGAATTTATCGGCGAGTGGAACGATGCCATTAACAATGATATTATGCTGCTAAAGCGCGAGATCATTGAGCTGATGGTTGATAATGGCATTAACCGGTTTATTTTGATCGGCGAAAACGTGCTTAACTTTCATTCGTCGGATGATTGCTATTACGAAGAGTGGTTCCAGGATGTGGAAGATGGATGGATAGCCGGCATCAACTTTAGGGATCATGTACTGCAAGAGTTTAAGCGCAACAATATCGACTACTACATCAACTTCGGCGGCGAACTTGACGACCTGAACTGGCGCGCGCTAAAACCCTTGCAGTTATTTAAAAAGGTTGAGGAGCAATTGATAAAGAGGTTGAGTTAGATTTGAGATATTAGATGTGAGTATTGAGAGTATGAAATTTTAACTTTTTCTCAAATCTCATGTCTCAAATCTCACATCTATCACTAAATTTGTATATTAATCATTAAAATTAAAAAATGGAAAATAACACTTCTAACTACGTTTATGATAACGTTACACAAATAAACGATGATGACTCATCACGTAAGTATTTAGCGAAAGTATTTACCTGGATGTTTGTTGCTTTAGGCGTATCTGCATTTGTCGCTTTTGAATTTTTTGCAAATCAAAGCCTGATGAATCTTATACTTGTTCCCGGAGCCGGTTTTACATTATTAGGATACGCAGCAATATTTTCGCCTCTTGTATTTTCAATGGTGGTAAGTTTTGGTTTTAACCGTATATCATACGTTGCTATGCTGGTTATATTTATGGCTTATGCAGTAGCAATTGGCATCACGTTGAGTATTTTTGGCCTTATTTATACGGCAGGTTCAATATTTACTGTTTTTTTAAGCGCCTCTGTAGTATTTGGCATTATGGCAATTGCCGGGTATACCACGCACCAGGACCTAACTCAATTTGGTTCAATACTACGCATAGTACTCTTTGGTGCATTTGCTGTTTGGATTATTAATATGTTTATGCACAGCGCACAGGTTGATTACCTAATAAGCTTTGTATTTGTAGCGATAATGATAGGTTTAACGTCCTATTATGTACAAATGCTAAAACGCATTGGCGCAGGTATTGAATATGGTACTGAAGAATCAAAAAAATTAGTAATAATAGGGGCATTTGTATTGTACACCACGTTTATCAATTTATTTATGTGGATGCTGCGCATATTTGGCAGAAGAAGATAATAATAACTAACAAATTTATTAGAGCTGCCCAACAATGGACAGCTTTTTTTATAACATCAGCATTGCTACCAATTTGCACTTTACAACTTTATTACGCACATTTGCAACGCTTATAGAGAAAGACGGAGGGATTAGACCCTGCGATGTCTTAGCAACCTGTGCTTCACAAGGTGCTAAATTCTACTTATCAGCTTTGCAGATAGGAAAGATAAGCGAATGTCACTCACCAACCGACTTTTCGATATAAGATGTTATTAGATGTGAGATTTTAGATGTGAGATATGAGAGCCCTAACGGTTTTCTTATTTTGATATCTAAACTAACATCGGGGTAATTTTTATGCGATTTGTATATAGAGTTTCAGACGTTCCGTCTCAAATCTCATGTCTCAAATCTCACATCTCAAAACATGAATATAAAAGAAGAATTACAAAAACGCATACTCGTAATTGACGGGGCAATGGGTACCATGATACAACGGTACCAGTTAACCGAAAAGGATTTTCGCGGGGAGAGGTTTAAGGACCACCCTTCTGACCTGCAGGGTAATAATGACCTGTTAAATATCACACGCCCTGATGTTATTATAGCCATCCATGACGAATACCTGGATGCCGGGGCCGATATTATTGAAACCAATACCTTTAGCACGCAGGT
>CAISKH010000326.1 GCA_903885865.1 uncultured Mucilaginibacter sp. | reverse complement strand
TTTTTATGAAAATTTCATAAATAATATGCTTATCTATTGCTTTATTAAAATTATTGCAATATACTTAGTGTATTAATTACAATATGTCAATAGAAAAAATGGCGAAAAAGTGCCAAATTTTTATTGTAACGCCTTATTTACATTAAATTAACGTGGAAAATTACGTTAAAAATTTACTTTTCCTTCAAGGTCCATTTCGGGACAAACCCGATTATATTATTATAACTTACCCGGTAATAGGTGTCCCCTTTTTCCAACACCCATACTTTTGAATTGGCTGGGATGGTTGCAACCGTATTTGAATAAAACGTATTTTCAGCCCGCAATTTTACCAGGCCGGTTATATTAGGTTGTACATAAGTAGCATACAAAAAGGCCTGCTTTGATTGGTTTCTTTTAGTACTATCCGGTATTTTTTTAACAGGTATAGATTTTATGGCAACAGGTTTAATTATTACGGGTTTTGTGGGAACGGGCGCGGAAACAATTCTTTCTGTTTTAAAATTACGTTTTAGGGAATCAGCCGATATATAATATTTTGATCTGTGTTTCCTTCTATGTTTTTTATGCGGATGTACGGCAGCTGCATTAATTACCGATGTTTTTGGCTTGGGCTTTATAAAGTATTTAAACAGAAAACCACTCAAAAGTATCGCCAGTAAAATTAAGATTACAGCAAAACTTGTACTAATTCTTTTGGATCCCGACCTCATAACCAACTTTAAACCAAATATTAAAGGTTTCTGTTTGATTATTTAAAAGGAAATAGGTTTAATTTATTATTAAATCTATTAAAAGCAACTAGAGGACAGTTAACCGGGTGCATCTTCCCCGTTAAACCGGGAAATACAATTACAACTCCTTTACATAATCCAAAAACAAATACAATGCTTTCTTTTTATCTTCCGTTAGCTCAAAATCAATTTTATGCATCAAATAATCTTCTACATCAAAATCAATTCTTACAGGCAGTTCTTTAAACAGCTGGGCGCGGTGGTCAAGGCCGTATTTTAACGACTGGTTAAATTCAGTTATAAAATCAGGTGATATAGGTTTGTTTGCTATCCAGGCGGCAAACACAAATGGCAGACCTGTAAATTTTTGCCATTCATCGGCAAGGTCATAAGCAAATGGATATTTATCTTTCCTACCAAAAGTACGGTCGCCTATTTGTACAAATGCGGTAGTATTATCTGTTGAAAGTGAATAATCGTTGGCATTGGTTAGCAATTCGGGCTGTATCTTCCAAAAATTCTTCAATAATACGCTTGCTAAATTATTCGATGTTCGCGATTCAGGGTCCAACTGTAGTTTTGTAACCTTATGAATTTCGCAATTGCTGAAAATAAACACCGAGTTAACCGCGCCCGACGCGCCTATACAATAATCGGATATAATTTCCCAATAAGGCAAATTTAGTGTGGCGGCTACGGGTATAAGGCCAATATCAACGTGGCCATCTATCAGTTTCTGCGCACAATCAGAAGGGATATCAAGGCTCAGGTCGATTTTATTGATAATATTAGTATGTTGTATGCCGTACAAAAAAGGTTTGGTATTGGTATAGC
>CAISKH010000325.1 GCA_903885865.1 uncultured Mucilaginibacter sp. | reverse complement strand
CTAAACAGAACCCTGTGATTCTTTCAAATTATTTGTGCAAAAACTTGCACACTGCGTAGGGTCAGGAAAAGCCGTGGTCGCTTGATGAAATGTATATGACTAATAAGACAGGAAGTCGTATCTCACTTGGCACACTGGGTGCTTTGAAGCCGACGGCTCAACCTGACATGTTATTTCATTATAATCAAATGCATGCCTTCACATTGACGGCTCAGGTAGATGAATCAGTGCCGTTGGATAAGAATATGGCCACCCTCAAAAAATTGACAGATACAACTTTGATACCTGGATATAAGCAATCATGGATTGGAATTGCGAAGGCATATCAAGAATCTGCAGCAACCATGGTAATGTTAATTATTTTGGCAATTATTTTTATTTATGCAATATTGTCAGTTCAATTTGAAAGTTTTATTGATCCATTAATTGTGATGTTGACTGTTCCTCTAGCCGCAATGGGAGCATTATTTGTTTTGTGGATATTTGGTCAATCGATGAATATTTACACACAAATTGGATTGATAACATTAATCGGACTTATTACCAAAAATGGTATTTTAATTGTTGAATTTGCTAATCAGCAGTTGGAAAAAGGTTTGAATGCTATTGAAGCCGTGAAAAAGGCATCTGAGCTGAGGTTGAGACCAATTTTAATGACTACCAGTGCAATGGTATTAGGTACAATGCCGCTTGTATTATCAAATTCAAGTGGGTCAGAGTCGCGCCGCGTAATTGGCGCAGTGCTTGTTGGAGGGCTAAGTTTTGGTACGGTATTAACATTGATTTTATTGCCAACAATTTATGCCCTTGTTAAAGGTGATCAATTCTATCAATTTCTCAACTTAAAAATATTTTCTAAATTAAATCTAAAATAGATTTCCTTCATGCTGCGAAAGCACTTTTAAAAAGTTTTTTCATAATAGTTTGATTTTTATATTAATAGTTTATTAATAATATTTAGGTATTCTGGTGTTAAAGGTAGGACAGTGTTGTTTATAGAAGAAACGTTGAAAAAAGAAAGTAAGCTTGCCCGCATGCTAAATGAAAATATCAAGTTGATTATTAACGCGCTTTGTCGTATGCTTGCCGATAGTTATTTGTTGATAAATAAAATACAACGCATGTGTGCTCTTATTTTTTGCGCGCTAGTTAAAATAGCTGACTTTTTGTATTGTGCTAAATTTAAAAAGACCAACAGCTTTTGCGTAAATTGATGGAATAAGGGACAAGACTAAACAATGGCAAAAACATCTAATAGTTTTATAGAAACATTTCTCGGCGCATTTGTTATCGTTGTCGCGGCTGGTTTTGTTTATTTTGCATATACGTCTGGTCAAGACGGAAGATCCATGCATGGATATACTGTATCTGCAAAATTTCAGCGCATTGATGGGTTGCACGTTGGTAGCGATGTTAAAGTCAGCGGGGTTAAAGTTGGTTCGGTTTTGACGTTGGAGATCGATCCTAAGTCTTATCAGGCAAAAGCAACACTTTTTATAAATAACTCACTTAAATTACCAACTGATTCAAGTGCTGCAATTGTAAGCGAAGGATTACTTGGCGGTAAGTATATCGCATTGGATCCTGGTGCCGATTCAGAGCTACTTGCTGATAAAGGTGTTATTGCGCAAACTGAATCATCAGTTAATTTAGAAACTTTACTTAATAAATTTCTATTTTCAAAATCAGACGACAGTCAGTCAAAAAAAAAATCATAGATGACATATCATCAAATAATGAACAAATAGTTAATGAAGATGTGTCGAAGTCGGCAGAAGAACCTGCTGCAGACACAGACGTTGCTGCAGTAGATGAAAAATCGGAAGAGCCTGCGGAAGAAAAATCCGACGATGCTGCGGAAGAAAAATCCGACGATGCTGCAGAAGAAAAATCTGACGATGCTGCAGATGAAAAATCCGACGATGCTGCAGATGAAAAATCCGATGATGTTGCAGATGAAAAATCCGACGATGTTGCAGATGAAAAATCCGATGATGCTACAGATGAAAAGTCTGATGATGCTACAGATGAAAAATCCGATGATGCTACAGATGAAAAGTCTGATGATGCTACAGATGAAAAATCCGATGATGCTACAGATG
>CAISKH010000324.1 GCA_903885865.1 uncultured Mucilaginibacter sp. | reverse complement strand
GTCCATTTGGATATTTTTTTGTTCGTAACCGAACTTGTAGGCATCTGCTAATACGGTATCACGCTGGTTAACGCTTACGCGTATCAGATGTACGGGGATATTGAATTTAGTAATTGAAACTCTGGCAGGTATAACCGCAATTCCATCGCCGGTTGCGGCATAAACAGTATCTTTATCATACAGCATTTCATTAACAACATTATTGACTAGCCCGTCGTTTACCGTCAGGTTTTGAATAGTATAGCTTATGTTATCATTTTGCAACTTATAGTTTATTGCGCTTATACCCCCTGATGTACCCAGCCATACCTGTCCTTGCTTTCCGGCTGTCATACTGCGGGATGCATTATTAACAATGCCTTCTGTCTCAGAAATATGGAGCAATACCTTATCGTTTTTCAGCACTACTATACCGCTGCCCGAAGTAGCTACCCAAACCAGGTTATCAGCGGTGGCACAAATCGCCGTTATTCTTTCGCGAAGCAACGGGTTATTTTGGTTAAGCGCAATGGTTGTGTTTTTTGCATAATTATATTTGTATAAGCCATCTGTTGAACCAAAGTACACCATACCTTCCTTGTTCATTGCCAGAGCCGTGATGCGTTTTTCGAGCGCATTTAACGGGGTAAATTTGCGGCTAATTACATTTAGCTTTACAAGCCCGTAAGATTGCCCGACCAAAATTGTACTATCATTATAAGCAAGCGCTGTTTTACCATAACTCAACAGGTTTTTACTATAATTTTCACATACACCTGCTTCAGAAAATGTGAAAATTTTGTTTTGCGAGATCAATATTTTGCGTTGCCGGGCTATTAAACCTTCTTTTGGAACTGTATGTATTACGGCGCCTTTTTTACCGGTCTCCATTATTTCTCCGTAAAAATTGCCCGCAAGCAATGTACCATCTGGCTTGCGGGCAATACTTAAAAAATTGGTATTGGTAAAGTTGGGGGGGATTTTGACAGGGTTGAATTGGCTTTTTTTATAAACCAGCAACCCTTTATCAATCGTGCTTACCCATATATTACCCTTATGGTCTTTATATACCGAGTTTGATAAATAGTTGCCGCTTACCACAGCCTCCTGGCGCAATGTTTTCTTATTAAACAAATAAACTTTGCCTGACATACCTACAAAATAAAAACAATCATCTGTAAATTCGTAATTATTGAAAGGTTCCGGGGTGTTAACAGAGTCGACGCTGAAACGTATGGGGTTAGTATAGAGATTGCTAAAGATATAACATTTACCCTTTGAGGTGTTGAAGAAATAAAGTTTCCCGTCGTTAAAGCCCGATGTTATAATATCTTTAGAATCGGTATTCTTAATAACTATACTGTCTATATAAGCGCCCCCCCTAATTTGATATATTACCGTCTGAAATATTTTTTTCTCTTTAAGTAAATTGCCCCCTAAATCCAATCTTGTGCCATCCTTATTTTCTTTGATCAGGAGCCCATAATTTTTTCCGCCGGGATAAGTGCTCAATTTGTTATCCCTGAAAACAAACGACTCTTTATTATTATAAAACATTACACCACCATTTTGCAGCGTATAACAGTGCATATTGCCTGTACTCTCTTTCACTTTTGCAAGTGTGCTATCTTCCTTCGCGTTAATAAACCTGTTTTTGACTTCATCAAAATAAGCGGGGC
>CAISKH010000323.1 GCA_903885865.1 uncultured Mucilaginibacter sp. | reverse complement strand
GTCGGTATCCCTGCCCCGCCCCTGTATAATACCTTGTTTGTTTAAGTCTGTTTGCCCGTGACGGACGATGTATAGTGTTTTCATTTATAATTTTAGCTGAAAGCTGAATGGAAAAAGCTTAAAGCTTTAACTCAAATATATTAGTTGATTACGGGCAATTTATAAAATTGGGGTTTAACTTCGTCGGCAAATTCAAAATCATTGTAATCGGTAATTACATTGTATAAGGTATCACGTTCTATCGGGTAACGGCCCACCTGTTTGATCAGTTCAACCAGTTGTTTGGTGCTCATGCCGGGGTTTTGTTCCTCTGCCCCCGCCATTGAGTAAATTTTGGTGGTGTCATCCAGCGTTCCGTCAATATCATCCACGCCGAAGTTTAAAGATAATTGAGCCGTATTACGGCTTATCATGGCCCAATACGCTTTTACATGATCAAAATTGTCAAGGTATATGCGCGATATGGCATAGTTTCTTAGATCTTCAACCACCGTTGTCTCGGGAACGTGCGACATCTGGTTATCCTTATTGCGAAACTTTAAGGGGATAAAGGTTTGGAAACCGCCCGTTTTATCCTGTAGCTGCCGCAAACGATCCATATGGTCAATACGGTGCCAATATTTTTCAATATGGCCGTATAATATGGTAGCGTTCGAGCGTGCACCCAGTTTATGCCATTCTTCGTGTATGGCCAGCCATTGGTCGGCAGTACATTTATCTTTAGCTATTTGCTCACGTATTTCGGGATGAAATATTTCCGCGCCTCCACCAGGTATCGATCCCAGTCCGGCTTCCAGCATTATACGCATACCGGTGGCGTAGTCTATTTTTGCTTTTTTAAATATGTAATGGTATTCAACAGGGGTTAGTCCCTTTATGTGCAGTTCGGGGCGATGTGCTTTTATCCTCTTAAACAATTCAGCATAAAAAGGCACATCATATTGCGGTAACACCCCACCAACAATATGTACTTCGGTAACCGGCTCGTTATCGTATTTTTTTACCATATCGAACATTTCGTCCATGGTATACTCCCACCCTTCTTCCTTTTGTTTGATCAGCCGTGAATACGAGCAAAATTTACAATCGTAAACACAAAGATTGGTAGGCTCGATATGAAAATTGCGGTTAAAATAAGTTTTATCGCCATGGCGCTTTTCGCGGACGTAGTTGGCCAAAACACCGAGGTAGCCTAATTCGCCTTTCTCAAAAAGCAAAACGCCTTCGTCGAAAGTTATGCGCTCCTGGTCAAGTACTTTTTTGGCAATGTGTTTTAAATCAGCAGGTAAAGCCTCATCCTGTAATAATACCTGTAACTTATTCTCTGCTTGCATCAAAAAAACTTTTGCCAAAAATAAGAAATGTTAATGTAATGAGGGTGTAACATTTAATATCTCTTTACAGCGATGGGTTTAAAACCCATCGATACAGCTGGGTAATAATGGTGTAAATCTTTTAAGTTTGCATTATGAAAACGGAAACCATAGCCATACATGCCGGCAATTATACCGATGCATCAACCGGGGCGGTTGTACAGCCCATTGTATTATCAACCACGTTTGAACGTAATGTGGATGGCAGTTTCCGTGAGGGTTATATTTATAGCCGCTCGGCCAACCCCAACCGTACTTCGCTGGAGAAAGTGCTAACGCAATTAGAGGGCGGCGCTGATGCCGCGGCCTTCTCATCAGGCAATGCCGCGGGTATGGCCGTTTTTCAATCCTTACGGCCAGGTACACATATTATAGCGCCCGATGATATGTACCATGGTTTACGCAACCAGTTAAAAACATTATTTGCCAATATTTTGGAGTTTGATTTTATTGATGTTGATAATACCGAAGTTTTAAACGCGCACATTAAACCCAACACCGGCTTAATATGGCTGGAAACACCATCCAACCCGTTGCTCAAAATAACCGATATAAAAAAGGTAGTCGCTATTGCCCGGAAACATAAAATAAAAATCGCCTGCGATAATACCTTTGCCACCCCTATATGTCAGCAGCCATTAGCTTTAGGGGTTGATATAGTAATGCACTCAACCACCAAATACTTTGGCGGCCATAGCGACCTGATGGGCGGCGCATTAATTACCGCCGAAAAAAACGACTGTTGGCAAAAGATCCGCCAGGTGCAGGAAATGGGCGGCGCTATCCCCTCGCCCGCAGATTGCTATTATTTAGTTCGCAGTATAAAAACGCTGCCTTACCGTATGCGCGGCCATGTACATAATGCACAACTATTAGCTGAGTATTTACAAAAACACCCAAAGGTGGAGCAGGTATTGTATCCGGGACTGCCATCACACCCAAACCACAAGATTGCCAAAGAACAAATGACAGGTTTTGGCGGTGTACTGTCGTTTTGTTTAAAAGATGGCCGCGAAGAAGCCAACCGGGTAATTAACAAACTGCAATTATTTACACGCGCCACCAGTTTGGGTGGTGTTGAGAGCTTAATTGAACACCGCGCGACTGTAGAGGGCTCAGATACCAAAACACCGTTTAATTTACTGCGCGTATCGGTAGGTTTGGAGCATATTGATGATTTGGTGGCGGATTTGGAGCAAGCGCTTTTGTAGAGGTAAAAGGTTGAAAGGGTAAAGGTAAAAGGTTAAGATTATCGCTTTTTAATCATGTAATTAACTAAATCCTGTGCTTTTTCTTCTATTTCTAAATCCACGCTCATTGTTGACACTATTGGCAATTCGTGGTATATTATCCTAATTCTATCTTCAAATTCTTTTTTACTAATACTAAAAAGTTTTACGTGTTGATAATAATACTCAACTGCTGACAACCTTGTCGCTGGGTTCTTACTGTAAAGTAATAATCGACAAACCTCAGGTGTTATTTGGTTTTTTATGGCAATATAATTCTTTCTATTATCAAGCATTTCAGAGGAACCAATACCGCCATAGTCGCCATACATTGTTCCCGAATATGGTGTCATATAAAATTGGATATCTTTGTTCAGTGGCATCTGTCGGTTTATATCATTCAAGGGTTTGATCATTTCTCCGTAACGATAATACAACGGCTCTGATAAATCATACTTGTTAATCTTAAATAACGGCGAATAAAACTTTTTATAAACCTTAGTTAGCCGATTATCACTAGGCATTTGAGCTTCTAAACGATAGCTCACCAGTTCATTATTATGATAAATAAATTCATAAAAAATACTGGTATACCCTTTTCCATTACCGCCACTCACCAAAAAATAATTAAACCCAAGATTTTCTCTTTTGTTGCCTTTATAAGAAAGCAACTGATCTACGGTATTAGGATTTTTCTTATATGCTTTAATGATTTTGTTAATAAAAACGGAGTCTTGTCTTATCCAACTCTTTTGTATGGGTTCTGATTGTCCGTTAGCCTTAAAGAGAAAACACAGCAGAAATAAAATGATAAGGTTTATATTTTTCATAATTACCATCTGATTTATTAAATGGCAATATAAAAGTACTATTCTCAATTCAGAGTCCACAAAAAAAGGCAAAAAGCCAAAACCTTTTACCTTTATCCTTTCACCTTTAAACCTCTCACCTAACTATACTTCATACCTTCTTTACCCAACCCTCTTCTCAAAACACCTATCTGGCCAATGGTATAAGCCTGGTGATCGTTAATAAACGCCCAAACACCCGCTAAGGTATTATCGTATGGCGCTATAGGGGTTGGGATAGGCACTACGCTGTTCAATGCTTCTTCAGGAACGTTTTCCAGTCCGGCCCTTATGGCAGGCGCAAATTCATTCCATTTGTTTTTAATTTCTTGCAGGGTTGGCATTACGCAGGGAGGCGCGTTAAGGTCTTCGGCTGTTGCGCCTGGCCCCGAATGAAAAAGCCCCCTCCAGGGCATTACTACCTGCGCCCCGCCTATTTGTACCAGGTTACGCTGCGCCCATAACAGGTGCCCGGCTATCCATTTAACGGTGTTCATTGGTTCGAGCAGGCTTTTGCTGGCTTCCGCTTCGCTGATATCAGCTAAGACGTTATTGAATAACACGTGGTGCAGATCGTACTGGGCAAGTAATTGTTTTTTTGCTGACATGATAGTTTGATTTTAGTTTGTACAACAAATATATTGTCAATAAACGGTAGTTAGTGGGTGTAAATACGACAATATAACGGGCGTTTTACGACAATT
>CAISKH010000322.1 GCA_903885865.1 uncultured Mucilaginibacter sp. | reverse complement strand
CCGCCACCTGCAACCAATTCATCAATATATAAACCATTGGTTTTATCGGTATGTAAATTTTGCATTTGTTCAGCGCTGGCGTTATTAAGGTCAACAAACTTAACACCTACATACCCGCGTTTAACCGCGCCGAATTTTTGAATATCATTCAATACTTTTTTGGCAAGGTTAATAGGGATAGCAAATCCATATCCTTCGTACGAACCGGTATGTGAAGCTATAGCAGCATTGATGCCTATCAGCTCGCCCCTGGTATTTACCAGCGCGCCGCCACTGTTGCCAGGGTTAATAGCCGCGTCTGTTTGTATAAACGATTCTATCCCGGTGTTTGCTTGCTGTTTTTGCATCCTGGTTGGCCCAAACGGGTTTTCGTCCTGGTTCTCTTCTGTCCCGATAATGCCTATACCGCGCCCTTTAGCGCTAACAATACCTGCTGTAACAGTAGAAGTTAAATTAAACGGGTTGCCAACTGCCAATACCCACTCGCCAACTCTCGCATCGTCCGAGTTACCAAATTTTACAATAGGCAAATTAGTGGCATCAATTTTTATTAAGGCAAGGTCGGTATTAGGGTCGGTACCTATTACTTTGGCTGTAAAATGACGGTGATCGTTGGTAGTGATCTCAATTTTTTCAGCCTTATCAACCACGTGGTTGTTGGTAACAATGTAGCCATCAGGCGCTATAATAACCCCAGAGCCCGAGGCCATTTGAGGCGTATTTTGACGCGGCATACGCTGGCCGAACATATCGCCAAACATTTGCTGCATCATATCTTGCTGGCCGTTTGCCTGGCTGGCATAGGTTGTGCGTATGTAAACCACCGCCGGTGTTACCGCCGCTGCCGCCTGTGTAAAATCAACCTCACCTGCCGATGATGTAATGCCCGGCGATAAATGATTGCTGGCAAAATAAACTTTTTGCTTATCATCAAAGCTCATATTATCAGCATACTTGTTCTCGATCAGTTTGTAAGTGCCCAACGCCATAGCGCCGCCTACAAAAGCAGTTAATAATGTTAAACCAATTCTTTTCATCTTATTATTCCTTTTTATTCTGTTTGTTATACTTATTTTTGAACTTCAAATTTAATACCATTAAGACGGAAGAAACAACAATAAGTTATCATAACTTATGTTAAAAAATGTTAAATTTAAACCTATGAGCCAAATATATTGCTATGGCTCGTCGCGTTTGAAGCTAAAATAAAAAAATACTTTTAATAATATATCGTGAAAATACATTTCTATAAATACCAGGGCGCAGGCAACGATTTTATATTGGTCGACAACCGTAAAAACATGGTCGACCATCATAATGTACAGCTAATTGCGCACCTATGTAACCGCCGTTTTGGTATCGGCGGCGATGGTATAATGTTTCTTCAAAATAAATCAGGTTATGATTTTGAGATGGTATATTATAATGCCGATGGGCAGTCCAGCAGCATGTGCGGCAATGGCGGGCGCTGCATAGCAGCTTTTGCCAAACTTTTAGGCATTGTTAAAAACGAGGCGGATTTTTTGGCAGTTGACGGCCCCCATCATGCCAAAATTTCAGCATCGGGCGATTGGGTGAGCCTGCAAATGATAGATGTGGATACTATTACCAACGATGGCGAAGCTTATGTGCTCAATACCGGCTCGCCGCATTATATAACGCTGGCGAATGACTTGGCAAATAAAGATGTTTACCAGGAGGGTCATGCAATCCGTAATAACGAAACTTACAAAGCCAACGGCATTAACGTAAACTTTGTGGAGCCAACCGGCGCAGGCTACTTTGTACGCACCTTTGAACGGGGCGTTGAAGATGAAACATACGCCTGCGGAACCGGCGTTACCGCAGTGGCTTTAGCCATGGCCAAACACCATAACCAAACCGGAACCATAGAAACACCCATAAAAGTTTTAGGCGGCGATCTCAATATCCGCTTTACTTATGACGGTAAGGTTTTTACTGATATTTTTTTAGAAGGGCCCGCGGTGATGGTTTTTGAGGGGGATGTAGAAGTATGAACTTAAAGCCTCCTGTAACTTTTGCCTTTCAATTGATATTTGGTTTAGACTACAAATAGGAACGACTTCTTATTATATTTCAATAATTTAATATTTTTCTTTAAGCATGAGGCCGTTATATCTTATTTTGTTGTTTTGTTTACTGTGTGGTGGTACATCTGCTCAAAATAAGGGTACATGGTTCGCGTTTTGGAACAAAGACCACTCATTAACGGGCTTCAAAGACAAAACCGGCAAGATCAGAGTCTCTCCAAGGTTTAACACCTTTACTATCGCCGGTCGTTTTGACGATATTATTGGCGCTGCCCGGCAAAATGGCGACCACATAGACACTTATTATCTAACCAAAAGTGGTAAAATTGTAGGGAAAGGTGACCTGTATATATTTGACAATGGCGCCGATTGTGAAAGTGAGGGCTATATTCGTTTTCGGGATAAGTTAACGCATAAAGTAGGTATGTTCAATGCACGCGGCGACATCGCCATACCCGCCGAATATGATAACCTTTCGCCTGTAAGGAATGGTATGATCATGGCCATGAGGGATGGCCGTTGGGATGCAAGTCTGCTATCGGAACACAATCAGTTTCCCTGGGTTGGAAGCAAACAACTATTGATCGACATTAATAATAAGGTTATTATTGAACCCTTTCCTTATAACGAGGAGATCAATTTCTTCTCAGTGCTTGTTTCTAAACAACCTGATAAAAACCCAACAAGACTAAATTTTCGGTCAACTGAGGGAAAATATTATTCATTTTTAAATTTTGATAAAGAATTTATAGCATGGTTAAGAGACTCTTTATTAAAAGATTTGTCCAAAATAAAATTATTGAGAGCTTCTTATAAAAATATTGTGATCTGGAATAAACAAAAAGGATGGATAAATGAATCAAAGCATCGATTTATTGACAATAATTTCAATCTGCTACATTTAAAATTGTTAGGACTCAACTCCTCAAATTCCAACTATGCAATTTCTACGGAAGGCCTAAACTCTTATATTTATACTTCGAAAGAATTTGAAAAATACTTTGATAATTGTGGAGCATCTAAAAATTGGATCTATCCGGTAAAAAATGTAGTAATAAATAATAAGATAGATAATAATATTGTACAGGATCAATTGGGCTTCTTAAAAACAGACCATGGATATAAGTTGATCGAGGTATCAGTAAATGTGGGAAATATCCGATAACGATTTTTCTTTAAAGTCATCTGCTCACGAAGCATTTCTGCATTTACCCACAACACCAACTGTTAATAATTATTTAACCTAAAACATTTCCACATCCTATAAATTCTAACTACGTTTGAATTTTTTGTTGATGTAGCT
>CAISKH010000321.1 GCA_903885865.1 uncultured Mucilaginibacter sp. | reverse complement strand
TTGTGTGTTAAACCATTTTACTTTTCCAGTTTTCATAATATTATTATAGTATTAAAAAATTTGTTTAAGATGTATAACTAAGCCCGGCTGAATACAAAATGGTATTAATAATCAGTAGCATAAATATACACTGCTTCTCCAAATATATAAAAATAATTAATTAACCAAATAATTTATTTATTAGGTTGGGGCGTTAAACGCAGGTACGGTTTTACCTCCCTGAAACCTTTCGGAAATTTCGCGGGTATATCTTCCGTTTTTATAGCGGGTACAACCACAACGTCTTCGCCATCCTTCCAGTCGGCAGGAGTGGCAACACTATGGTAAGCTGTTAGCTGTAACGAGTCGATAACGCGCAGTATTTCCTGGAAATTTCTGCCCGTTGAAGCCGGGTAAGTGATGATCAGCTTAACGGCTTTATCAGGGCCTATAATAAACAACGAACGCACGGTAGCATTTACCGAAGCATTGGGGTGTATCATGTCATAAGCTTCAGAGATCTTGCGGTCCTCATCAGCTATAATGGGGAAATTAACTTCAACGCCCTGCGTTTCATTAATATCCTTTATCCATCCTTTATGCGACTCCACCGAGTCGACACTCAGTGCCAATACTTTAACGTTACGTTTGGCAAACTCCTCTTTTAAAGAAGCTGTTTTGCCCAGTTCAGTTGTGCAAACCGGTGTATAATCAGCAGGGTGAGAAAAAAGTACACCCCAGCCATCACCAAGGTATTCATAAAGGTTGATCTCTCCTTCGGAGGTTTTTGCTGTGAAATCGGGGGCCTTATCGCCTAATCTTAAACTCATAATATGTATGTTTTAAATGGATTTATCGGTTAAAGTTACTGCGATTGTTTTAAAAATCAATACCAAATTAAAAAATATTCTACTATTTACATAGACATTACATAATAACGGTTAAGTCACCTGATTTTCCGGGTAAATACATTAAACAAAAAGGCCCGCTCGGTAGTGTACCGGCGGGCCTTAAATTTAACGAAGCTTAGTTATTTTACTTTCTTAAAGAAAGCAACACTTTCATCAGGTGTTACTTTTAACACTACCTCGCTGGCAGCGCTTTTTACATCAACAAAATATACAACCGGCTCATCAGCGCCCTGAGTTTCATACTTAATAACTTCACTAACCACATAATCCTTATAAGTATCAGCTATTTTTTTTCTAACTGCAGGCGCAATAGTTGCATAGGCTACATTTTGTGTTAAACCTAAGTATTCGCCATTAAAATCATAAAAGGCTGTATAGTCAGTATTGTTCTCGGTAAAGCTAACTTTCTGGCAGTTTGAAGTAACTGTCCAAACTACATCGTCCGCACTTTTGAAATCTGTTTTAAATTTATTAAGAGCGGCATAGCTTACACTTTTTTCACTCGTTTTGGGTGCGGTTTTTTTTCCGCCATCGGCAAATGCAGTAACGCTAAACATGGTAGCAATAGCTGCTGTGATAAATAATTTTTTCATAGTCTTAAATTTTAAATCAACAACAAAAGTACTGTATTGT
>CAISKH010000320.1 GCA_903885865.1 uncultured Mucilaginibacter sp. | reverse complement strand
GTTCACCTTTTATTTGACGGCAATACTTGATGTTAATTGCGCCATTTGTTTAGGCAAACCTGATTTTTTTTAGTTTACTTTACCTCATACCCCATGAGAAATATTTACTTTTTTGTTTTCATGTTTTTTGTTGCGTTGTTAGCCATGGATGGCTGCAAGCGCGATCCGGCTATCAATAAGGTTGTAAACAGTGACGCTGACAGTCTGTATGCAGGCACTAAATATAAATTGCCTACCGATCAGTTATTCAGATTCCCGCCGGTAACTAATCCTTATGCCGATTCAATGACGGTTGAAGGAGTGGCATTAGGAAGACGTTTGTTTTATGATAAGCACCTTTCGGCTGATGGACAAACTTCGTGCGCAAGCTGTCACCATTTAGTAGCAGCGCTTTCAGACTCGGGGCATGCGCTCAGCACCAATGAATTTGGACTCACAAAACGCAATGCCCCGGCCCTCATTAATTTGGCATGGGCACCATACTTTTTTTGGGATGGACGTTCAAAGAGCCTTGCTGCGCAAGCTCAGGATGCTTACCACAACGAGTTAGGCTTAGTAGTAACTACAGCCATTGTTTACCTGCAAACCGATACTACTGATGTAAAACTGTTTAAGAAGGCTTTTGGCAGACCAGGAACGATTACTGATGTAAATATTTACAAGGCCATACAGCAGTTTTTAATGACGGCCATTTCATCTAATTCCAAATACGATTTATACCTGCAGAATAAGGCCTCGTTTTCACCGTCTGAACAAAACGGTTTAAGACTATTTAATACCGAGACGGGCGATTGTTTCCATTGTCACATGTCAGACGGGGGTTACACGTTGTTGATGACGGATAACCTGTTTAGAAATACGGGTTTAGAGAACGCGGCTACTGTTAGTGATTTCAGCGACCCCGGTCGTGGCGCTATTACGTTAAACCAAAATGATTATGGCACCTTTAAAGATCCTACCCTGCGCAATATAGCCTTAACAGGACCGTATATGCACGATGGCCGCTTCGCTACTTTGGAGCAGGTAATTAATTTTTACAGCGATAGCACTCAGCTTTCACCAACGGTTGATCCTTTGTTGTTAACGGTTTATCATAACTACGGCGCAGGCCTGCATTTGGCTGCCAGCGATAAAACTGACCTATTAAACTTTTTGTACACGCTTACTGATACTTCATTTATCAATAACCCTGCATTCAGCAGTCCGTTTTAGCGTGCATACCAAATTTGTTATTTGGCTGACATAGCAATGCAAATACGGCTAAACTTTATAACCTTTACGGTGTATGAACAGGGGCAGGCTAACAATTTCATTTATTCTTTTTCTATTGCTAGGGTTCAGTGCCTGCAGGCAAAATCCTGTAAACGTTTTATGGAATAATGATGGGCCTGATAGTCTTTTTGCGAGCCACAAATACACCGTACCAATACCTGAAAACTTTCCGGCAATTACCCATCATCTTGCCGATTCATTAAGCTATGAAGGTGTTGAGTTGGGCCGCCGTTTGTTTTACGATAAACACCTTTCGGCAGACGGTAAAAAGTCATGTGCATCGTGCCATGCTTTGCAATATGCTTTCAGCGATTCTGGTAACGCTATAAGTGAGAATGAAACAGGGCATACCATACGCAATGCGCCTGCGTTGCAAAATTTGGTTTGGAATAAGCTTTTTTCGTGGGATGGAAGGCTGCTTAATTTATCATCGCAGGGTGATGATGCTGCGCACAAGGAATTAGCTATACCAACAGATATAACCATAAGCTATCTAACGGCTGATTCTTCCTATAGAAATCTATTTCGCAAAGCTTTTGGCCGCCCCGGTAGTGTAACGACGAATAAAATTGACCGCGCATTGGAGCAGTTTTTAATATTGCTGGTTTCAGCCAATTCAAAATTTGACAG
>CAISKH010000319.1 GCA_903885865.1 uncultured Mucilaginibacter sp. | reverse complement strand
ATCTTTAAAAAAGCGCTGCCATAATTGGCAATGCCACGGTTATTTACATCAACAACAATATACCCGTTTTGAGCCAGCCATTGCTGCCAGCCGCTTGCCGAAAACTGGTTAAACACGTCATGCGATTCGGGGCCGCCATAAACGGTCATTACCACCGGGTATTTTTTTGATGGGTCAAAATTGAACGGTTTTATCATATAAGCATCCAAGCTCGCGCCGTCGCTGGTTTTAACTTTAAATAGTTCGGGGGCCGAGTAGGCATGTGTTTTTAAATACGCGTTTACCGCCTGGTTATCTTCCAGTGTTTTCAGGGCTTTTCCTTGCGCATTGCATAAGGCCACCTGCATCGGGTTACTGATATTGCTGTGTTTATCAATATAATATCTCGTATCCGGCGACATATCAATATCATGAAAACCCTCCGCTTCGCTTAATTTTGTTTTTCCGCTCCCGTCAAATTTTATCGTATAAAGCTCCTGGTTAAGCCCCGATGTTTCGGCAGATAAATAATAAATGTTTTTTGTTTGCGCATTAATGCCGGTAACCTTTATCATATCCCAATCGCCTTTGGTTACCTGGTTCAGCAACTTGCCGTCGTAGCCGTAACGGTAAATGTGGTAGTAACCTGAACGGTCTGATACCCAGAAAAATTCTTTCGTTTTTTCGGGGAAATAGATCATATCGTTCACATTGGTATAAAAGTTAGATATAGCTACCCATGTTGAATTTTTCTCTTCCATTACCACATGGTGCGCCCCGGTTTTTATATTGAAAAAATACAGTTTCATATCATTTTGGGCACGGTTTAAGGTCATCATCGCCAAAACATCAGGGTCGCTTGTCCAGTAAATACGCGGGATATAAAAATCGCCTTTTTCATCAGGCGCGAGCCATACCTTTTTACCGGTGTTTATGTCAATCACCCCTATCTTCACTTTAGGGTTGGCATCGCCTACCAGTGGTATATTTATATGGACATTATCGGGATGATACCCTTCGTAGTTGGTCATCTGAAAATCGGGAACAGGGCGTTCATCAAACTGCCAGAAAGCGATATATTTATTATCGGGCGACCAGTTCCATGCCTTTGCTACTTCCAGTTCCTCTTCATAAACCCAATCGCCGTGGCCGTTAAATATCCCTTTTTCGCCGGTAGCATCGTTGGTAAGCTGTTTCTCTTTCGCGGTAGCAAAATCATACACATACATATTGCCATTGCGCTCAATACCTACTTTTTTCCCATCAGGCGATAGTTCAGCCGAACGCGCATCTTTTGCGGCCTGTTTTAATTGTTTAGTATCGGGGCTGTAAATATAATAATCGGCTATGCCCGATCTGCGGAATATGGGCCTGAAATTAGATTTGAAAACCAGGTGCTTTGAGTCATGCGACCATTGGAACGACTCGTAAGCAAAAGCCTTTTGAGTACCCGGAAAGGTAATACCCTTGTTTGTGAAAACAAGTTCATCTTTTAAAGTACCCGGTTCCATCGAACGGATCTCATCACCGCTGTTATAAGAATATTTCTGACCGTCGTTTATCCAGTTCACGCTTGCCGGCCCGCTCTTTCCCCTTAACCTGCTCCCGGCAAATATAGCATCGGTTAGTGTGGCGTATTCCTGTTTTGTTTGCGCCCTAAGGCTTTCGGGGGAAACAATTAATATAAGCGATACATAAAGCACAGCATGTGCGGCTAATTTTTTCATAATGAAATCAGTTTTTGCTAAGCTAAATGATTTACCCCATTTGGGCAATACTATGAACTAATTTTATGCTTAAACTGTATATTTACATTTAAAATTTAGCTGATGACAGGAAAATCGCCCAAAGAATCGCATACCATTATGAATGAACTGGTATTACCTAATGATACCAATACATTGAATAACCTGATGGGCGGGCGCCTGCTACACTGGATGGATATTGCTGCGGCCATATCGGCCCAGAAACATTGCAACCGCATTGTGGTTACCGCCTCGGTTGATAATGTTTCTTTTAAGCACTCTATTAAGCTGGGTGATGTGGTAACTATTGAGGCCAAAGTATCGCGCGCGTTCACTACGTCGGTTGAGGTACGGCTGGATGTTTGGGCGCAGAATATCCCCTCGGGCACACGAATTAAAAGCAACGAGGCCTACTATACCTTTGTTGCCCTGGATAAAGACGGGTACAAAATAGCCGTTCCCGAACTCTTGCCCGAAACCAAAGAAGAAACAGAACTATACAACGGCGCCCTGCGCCGCAGGCAACTGCGGTTAATATTGGGCGGTAAAATGAAGGCGGATGACGCTACCGAACTGAAAGCATTGTTTTTTGGGGAGCAGAAATAAATTTAAAACAGTAAGCTAACATTCCCTCCATTTCTCTAATCTCCATTGAACTAATCTCCAAAAAATGCTACCTTTGCCAACTATTTAAATGAAAAGCAAATGAGCAAAGCAATTATAAAGACTGAAAAAGGCGACATGACCGTTGAATTTTATGATACGGACGCACCAAATACTGTAGCTAATTTTAAAAAACTGGCAAAGGCCGGATTTTATGACGGATTGGCATTTCACCGCGTTATACCCGACTTTATGGTACT
>CAISKH010000318.1 GCA_903885865.1 uncultured Mucilaginibacter sp. | reverse complement strand
GCGGCTCTACATTGTTCTCTTTCAATGCATCTTTTTCCCTTGCCGGACGAAGCATTTGGAAGTACATATTTTTATTATCAGTGTATACCGTAAATGGCGATTCTTTATTTTCAATTACCACCCAGTTAACTTCGGCATGGTAGCCTTTAAATTCAGGATATCCCCAGGTTTCGCCGGTAATGGTATTGTTGTATGCTTTGTGCCATACGCCAAACAGCTGCCCTCGCAGCCTGTTTTTCCAAACACGGTACGGACCACGGCCCAACCATTTCATACCCGTAATTTTCTCTTCGGGATAATTAAAAGTAATGCCCATAAAATCAGCGTCGCCGGTTTGGGTATAGGTATATTCCAGTTTAACCGGTTGGTTAGCACTAAATATCCACTTTACATGTAAGTTTGCCGCACCCCCATAGTCAGCCTCAACAACATATTTACCATCAATACTTTTATTGGTAAAATCTTTTAATGTTGTATTTACTCCCGCCAACACCGGCCCCCCGGATAAGGAGATGGTTGTTTTACCCTTAACTACCTTTTCAATGTACCCGGTAATTTTATCAAAATAATAAGCAACCCCATTATTTTTAATGATAAGTTCATTACCTGTGGTACTGCTTTCAACATCTGAGTTTGGCAATACTACAGGGGACTTTTTTATTTCAGCAGGTTGTTTAATAGCCCAGCTCCAGGTAAATAATTCTTCACCATGCGGCCCGTAAGCGGTTAAATAAAGCGCGTCGTTTGTTGCCCATGTTGGCGGTAAGTGCAAATTCAGCATACCCTTTTCGCCGGGGGCGAGATCAAGCGGCAATGGAGCCCCGGCAGCTATCACTGTAGCCTTTGTGCTTTTATTTTGTGGCGATGGAAATTTAACCAACTGCCATTTAAAGGTACATTGGCTCAATTTGGTAAAAGCATATCGGTTCTCCACCTCAATTTTTCCATCAAAGGTTTTATCTATTGGCTGCGGATTAATATATACCGGCGACCAAATTTCCTTTATAGTATAAAAACTCCCCTCCTTTTCGCGGTGGGGGCCAACAATGCCATCGGGGGCATGGTTGCCATCGGTATCGTAGGTATTATCCTTATCTGTACGTATCACGGCCTCATCCAAAAACGCCCATATAAAGCCGCCTGCACCATGCGGGTGTTTCAGCATCAGGCCCCAAAAATCATCCAGCCCAGCCCCTGCCCCACCATCGTACAAGCCGTGCATAAACTCGGTAGGGAAGAAAACATCCTGCTCGGCAGCTACTGATTTTACGATATAGCTATAATCAGGATAATGCTTGGTATTGGTGCCGTTAAATTTTTCCCAGGGGTGTATTACGGTGCGGTTTTGCGGGTCGTATAAACCATAATCATTATCCAATAAGGTGTTCCAGCCGCCCTCGTTGCCATTATCCCAAAATATGATGGATGGGTGGTTTACGTCACGCACTACCATTTCTTTAACCAGTTTATGGCCCACCAGGGTATCATATTTCGCTTCCCATCCGGTTAATTCGTCCAACACATACAAACCCAGCGAGTCGCAGACATTTAGAAAATCCTGGTCGGGAGGGTAATGCGACATGCGCACTGCGTTCATATTCATTTCCTTCATCAGTTTTACGTCCAGCAAATGAACCGGGTGGCTCAGCGTACGCCCCGTTTCGGGCCAGAAGCTATGGCGGTTACACCCTTTTAGTATTATTTTGGCACCGTTTACATAAAACCCGTCGTGAACGCGTAACTCAACTGTACGGAAACCAAATTTTTTCTTAATGCGATGAATAACACCCTGTTTGCCTTTTATAGCCACAACTACCCGGTATAGGTTGGGAAACTCAGAGCTCCATAATAAAGGTTTGTTAAAACTGTTTTTTAGCTCCAAATGATCCTGCGTGGTATTGGCGGTGACTAAAAAAGGTCTGCCTACATTTTCGCCGTTTAGTTTTTGCACCTGCGCCTCAACTATTTCATTATTATGCAGGTTTTGTGGGTAAACATCCATTTGGAACGTACCATCGGCTTTGGCGTTAATGGCTACCCGGTCAATAAAAGTTTCGGGAACAATTTCTAAATAAACAGGACGATAAATACCGCCAAATACCCAGAAATCGCTGTTTTTACGCTCCGCGTCATTTACCGAAGCATTTGCTGATGTTTTGTCGACGGTAACCTCCAGTAAATTTCGCGCGTTCAGTTTAAGCAGGTTGGTTATATCATATTTAAAGCGATAAAAGCTGCCCTGGTGTACCGGACCGGCCGGTTTGCCATTGATCAATACTTTAGTATCGGTCATAGATCCTTCAAATACGATAAATACTTTTTTGCCTGGCCAGCTTTCCGCAAAAAATTCATGTTTATAGAGTCCCTGTTCATTGGCTTTTACCTTATCGTGCCCATAATTGTAGGTGCCGAAACCCTGTAGTTCCCAGTTTGAGGGCACGGCAATTTTCGTCCACTTGCCGCTTTGCCTGCCGCCGGTGCAGAAAAAATCCCATTGTACGGTATGATCTTTATCCGTGCCTGATAAGTATTTGGTTATTGTTGATTGCGAAAAAGTAGTTAAAGAAGCAACTAACAGGAAACAGGCTGACAAAAACTTCTTCATAATTATAAAATAGGAATTGGTTTAACTGACAGCTAAACTAATAATAACTAATGCATATTAGTTAGCGTCAAAAAACGGGAACGATTGCGTAATAAATATGTTGCAGCTATTTAGCATTCGGTTCTTTCTATTCATTAAAATCAGCAGCAAGTTCAATTATTTCCTCCACTTCTGTAACTCCAACATTTTCACCGCATACCGCCTTCCCAATTCACCTGCTGATGGACTGCTAAAATGCAGCGTATCGCCGCGGTGCACCAGCTCTTCGGTAGTTGCCAGCGCACTATTAGGTACGGTTGCCGAAAGCTTAGCCAGTTCGGTATTAATGTATTTAAATTCCGGGCGATATTGGCCCAGTTCGCCTGCAACAAATGGAAGGTTTGGGTTATTTACCAGTGTGCGGAAACGCCCTATCAGTTCTGTTAATTGTGCCAGGTATAGCTTTGCTTTCTCAGGTTGGCTGTTGGCTTCGCCCTGGTGCCATATAATGCCTTTTATTACACCAAACTGCATGGCATATTTTATGCGCGCCACCGCATCATCATACGGATGCGTTTTGGTTGCGGGATCATAAGCGCCGGGCAGCCAATGCTCAATAGGCGTGCCGCCTACCGCGCAAGGTATTAAACCGATCTTAACGGTTGGGTTGGCTTTAGCCATTGCAATCCCGAAAGCCAGTCCCGGGCCAACTCCGGCAGTTGGTTTATCAAAATGAACGGGGTGTTTGGCTAATACCCATTGATTATCTTTAGTAAGCATGTATACGTTACTGTTACCCTCATTTTTAAACTCATCGGTTATAATTCCCCTACCCGCCATATTTGATTGCCCGGCGAGGATATATAATTCAAATTTGGGGTCGGGTTGTTGGGCAAAAACATTCATGGCTGCAATAAAGCACAAGGTTAAAAAGATGTATTTTTTCATTTTATGGTTGATTAATAGTTCATTACCCGTGTACTATAACCGCTTCGTTCGACTCACCCCCCGCCCCTCTCTAAATTAGAGAGGGGAGTGCAACCGCACGGGCCCTCTTTAAAAACCCTCAAACTGCCCTCTTTACCGCTTGCGGAAGAGAGGGCGACCCGGCGGAGCGTCGGTCGGGTGAGTTCCCGATAGCTATCGGGACGGCGCGCGGATATTAACG
>CAISKH010000317.1 GCA_903885865.1 uncultured Mucilaginibacter sp. | reverse complement strand
GCGCTAAAACAAGCCAGTCCGCACCGGATCGAGCCTTTCTGCGAGCATTTTGGCACCTGCGGCGGCTGCAAATGGCAACACATGACGTATGCCGCGCAACTACAGTTTAAACAAAAATCGGTTGCCGATGCGCTAACCCGCCTTGCTAAAATTGATGTAGGCGGCATGCTGCCCATCATACCCTCACCTGCCGAGAGGTATTATCGCAATAAGCTGGAGTTTACATTTAGCAACAAGCGCTGGCTGTATGATGGTGAAAGCCGGGAGGATGAAACATTAAATATGAACGCCCTGGGTTTCCACATCCCCGGCCGTTTTGATAAAATATTAAACATAAACCATTGCTACCTACAGTCCGACCCAAGCAATGCTATCCGTAACCGCATTGATGAATTTGCCAAACGGAAAGGCTATACCTATTACGACCTGCGGGCGCATACGGGGATGCTGCGTAACCTCATTATCCGCACCAGCACCACGGGCGAACTGATGGTAATTGTGGTTTTCGCTTTCGCGGAACAGGATGAAGTAGATAAGCTGATGGGTTTTGTGGAGGCGGAGTTCCCGGAAATTAACTCGCTGCTGTATATCATCAACCCAAAAAAGAACGATACCATTTTTGACCAGGAGGTAGTGGCGTGGAAAGGTCCGGAGTATATTTATGAGGAGATGCCCGCCCGCCGAAACAACAGCGAAGGCGGGGAGGGAATAAAGTTCCGCATCGGGCCTAAATCGTTTTACCAGACCAATAGCATACAGGCCCTGCGCCTCTACGAAATAACCCGCGACTTCGCCGACTTTAAAGGCGATGAACTGGTTTACGACTTATATACCGGCGCGGGCACCATAGCTAACTTTATCGCGGGAAGTGTACGCGGGGTAGTAGGTGTGGAATATGTGCCTGATGCAATTCAAGATGCCAAAATTAACAGTAGCATTAACAATATTACTAATACCAAATTCTTCGCCGGGGATATGAAGGATGTGCTTTCGGCTGATTTTGTGGCCGAACATGGCAAGCCCGATGTTATTATAACCGATCCGCCGCGCGCGGGCATGCACCCGGATGTGGTGGCCAGACTGATGGAAATTGAGGCCGAAAAAATAGTTTACGTAAGCTGCAATGCCGCCACCCAGGCCCGGGACCTGCTGGTACTAAAAGAGAAATATGATACCGTGAAAATACAACCGGTTGATATGTTCCCGCATACACAGCATGTGGAGAATGTGGTGCTTTTGAAGATTAGAGATTGAAGATTAAAGATTAGGGGGATGGCGTTGTAAAATAAAATCCCTCTTTCCGGTTTGCCGGAGAGAGGGTGATCGAGCGAAGCGATGATCGGGTGAGTAATCGCCGATGTGATTATAAAGAGATTAACATATGGAACCGGAAGAATTACTAAATGAAGGCAGCGGCGCTGAAAAAAGGCCGGCGGTGGAAAGTCCGTTGGTGAGTTTGCGGCGCGACCTTAAAATGTTTAGCGAGCCTATTAAAGAGGTGGCTGTTGAAATTATGGTGGAGGGGTTATCCAAATACCCCATCTTCATTGCGCACCAGCATGAACTGAAACTGGGCGAAGTGATATTGGACAGACACGACCTGAGCTCAAGCTGGTCCATCCACGCCTCAACCCTCGAAGAGTTTCTGGAGCGCGGCGTAATAAAACCCGAACTAAAACAACGCTTTACCGACACCTATAAAAACCCTAAGGATTTTATGTGCGTATTTGTAGTAGTGCCCGAAGGAGCGAATTTTGTGTTTGTGCCGTATGAGGGTTGATTCTTCTGTCACCTCGACGAGGTACGAGGAGAGATCTTATACACTATGTAAAGCGGGATGCCTATCGTTTAAGTTTTCTCTCTACGTTCGAAATGACATAAATTTTTAATTAGCTTTATGGCATAATAATTTTCAAACAACAGCATGCCCGATAAATTACTCCTGCTCAACAAACAGCAAATACAGCAAAAGATAGACCGTATTGCTTACCAGGTACTGGAAGATAATTTTGATGAAAAAGAAATTATAATTGCCGGTATGCTGCCGCGCGGGGGCTTCCTGGCCGCCCGGTTAAAAAAAGTGCTGGATGAGATAGCGCCGTTTAAAAGCAAACTGTTCACCATCGATCTCGACCGTTTCAGCAGCAGCCTTGATGCCAAAATTGATTTTGATATTAAAGATTGCCATAATAAAGTGATCATTTTGGTTGATGATGTATTAAATACGGGCAAAGCATTAACTTATGGGTTTGGCGTTTTTTTAAATGTGCCGCTAAAGAAACTGCGTACTGTTGTGCTTGTTGACCGTAACCACAAAAATTTCCCGGTTACTACCGATTATTCGGGTATAGCCCTCTCTACCATTATTAAGCAGCATATTGATGTGGAATTGAGTGAGAATGGGGAAGAGGATGCGGTTTATTTGAGGTAATAAACTTGCATTTATAACTTATTCGCTCATTATTGCACGTAACAGTCCGTCTCACGCTTCTTCCAGCGAGGCATAGCCTAAAAAATCTTCCCG
>CAISKH010000316.1 GCA_903885865.1 uncultured Mucilaginibacter sp. | reverse complement strand
GATAGTCAATATAAAGCGTATCGTTATGCTGGCTTATAACTACGTCCTTCTCCATGTTTTTGCTCATCCATGCTTCAAATTTTGCCCCTTTCTGTACCTCGAGGCTAATAATGTCGCCCGCGTTATTCTGTATAACGTTAAAGCTTTTTAACATAGAGTGCAGTTGGTTGTAAAAAGGTTTTTTATAATCGCCCTTGCGGTGTTCGCCTTTTAGCTCCAAATCAAACAGAGCTAAATAGCCAAACGCTATCAATGCGGCGGTGAACAGTAATTTATTGCTTGTTTTCATGTTCAATATTTTAATTATTATCATTTCTTGTCCTGAATTCCTCGTATAGCCGCAATACATCATCTGGGTCGATCTCCAGCAGGTAAAGGCTGATAAAAAAATCGGGGAGTTCCTGTTTCATAAACCGCTCCCTGCGTATGCTTTTTATTTTTTCAACCGCACCGGGCGCTACAAACAGCCCAAGCCCGCGTTTATTAAATAGTATTTCGTGCTGCTGTAAATATTCGTATGTGCGCATCACCGTGTTAGGATTTACCTGCAAGACAACTGCCAGCTCGCGCACCGATGGTATTTTTTCTTCGGGCAGCCATTTGCCTAGCGTTATATGTTCGCTCACGTAGTCGGCAATTTGCAGGTATATGGCTTCTTTATCTTTAAAATTCATCTTATACTTCCTTTTCCTTTAGCCTGTAAAAGGCGCTCATCCACAATATTATTACGGTTATAATAAGCATCACAATATTGGTATTTTTCATACTCCCGGTTGGTGCAACCGACCACCACTGGTTACCATTTGTTATTGTTTTAGGGTGCATAGCCCCAAATGGCACAGCTGTGGAATTGCTTAGGCCAACAATAAGGTGCAGCAAGGGATCGCTAATTGCAACAAACACAATAAAAAGAACAAAAAACACGAACGTGGTTTTAATAAAATGCAGCTTTTGGAAAAAGATTGCCCCCCAAAGAGCAAACGCGTTAAACACCGCGTAAGCCATAAACGAATAATAAGCCAACTCATTAGGGTCGCGTATATCAAACAGCTCATTTTGTATTTCTTTACCCTGATTGCTTATTTGGATGATGATCCAGTCGGCTAAATAATATGTGCCTGTAAACAAAACTTGGAAAATAAGGAATGAATATACCCACTGTACCAGAAATTTTTCGAGGTGCGATGCCGGAAGGGTTAACATGCTCACCGCTTTCTTTTTATCAGCCAAATCGATAAAACTCACGCTGGTAAATATGCTGCCTATTATCCACATACCGAATGCGAAGAACACATTTTGCGTACGTGCAGGTAAGTGACGCTGACCGGTAAATGACATGAAACCTAATAGCAGTAATATCATGCCTGTTAATACGGCTATAGATAGCAAGTAGGTTTTTCCATGCTCAATGGTATGCTTCTTAAAAAGCAGTAAAAAGCGTTTTAAATTAAAAATATTATTCATGGCCCGGTTTATTTAAAATTTCAATTAAGGTTTTATTATCGCCGGTTAGGGCGTTAAAAAGCAGCTCCATATCCACTTTACTATAGCTGCCTATTGTATTCAAGGTGATGGCATTAAGGCCGTTCATGCTATCTTCGGCGTAAATATAGTCCGCACCCGAAGGGATAATGCCAAAATGAACCCTTTCTGCAATCTCATCCATGCTTTTAGCCACTACTATCCGGCGCTCGTGCAGCACTAATACCGCATCTATCAGGTTATCCAGGTCACGCACCTGGTGGGTTGATATAATGATGCAGCGATTATCAGTTAAAGCCGACGCGATAATTTTGCGGAACTGGCTTTTTGAAGGGATATCCAGCCCATTGGTAGGCTCATCCATTATCAATAACGAGGTATTGGTGGATAGCCCAAACGAAATGATCATCTTTTTTTGCTGCCCGAAGGATAGTTTGGTGAGCAGCTTATCGGCAGGCACATCAAATTCGGTCAGCATTTTGGTAAACTGGCTATTATCAAACTTTGGATAAAAGTGCGCGGTGTTCTTAACAAACTGTGTGGTGGTTACCGCGGGCAGGTATATTTCTTCGGGTACAAAAAACAGCTCCTGCAAAAAAGAGGGCAGGCGCTTATCGGCATCAATACCATTCACTGTACAGGTACCCGACCACGGAAAAACCAACCCGGCTATATTTTTAAGCAGCGTTGATTTGCCGGCGCCATTTTTACCCAGCAAGCCGTAAATATGCCCGGGCTTCAAACTGATATTCAGATCTTCAAACAATTTGGCCTTACCATAGCCAAACGTTAAATGTGATATTTCGATCATATAAGTGTATTAGTTAAATAGTACACTACAAAAGTAGACAAAGGTTTCAGATTTCAAAATAATTTTATAAAAATTTAGTTATCCCCCATAAAATCAACATTTTAAAAGTAAATACCGGTGTTCATAAACCGTTCACGAAGCGTTCACGGAATGTTCACGCTCAAAAAGCGTGAACACCTGTATGTGCTGTTTATCAAATAGTTAACAGATCTGCTCAAATTCAAAACCAAATAATACTAAATTGCATCTTATTATGAACCGCGTAATAGAATGTGTACCCAACTTTAGCGAGGGTGTTGACCGGAATATCATCAGCAGCATTACCGGCGAAATTTCATCGGTTAGCGGTGTTAAGGTATTAAATGTGGACCCCGGAAAAGGGGCCAACCGCACCGTTGTAACTTTTGCAGGCGAGCCCGAAGCCGTTGTTGAAGCGGCTTACCTCGCTATAAAAAAAGCAGGCGAATTAATTGATATGCGTACCCAACACGGCGAGCACCCGCGTATGGGCGCTACGGATGTATGCCCGCTTGTCCCCATCAGTAATATCAGCCTTGATGAAACAGCGCAATACGCAACGCAATTGGCAAAGCGTGTGGGCGAAGAACTGCGTATACCTGTTTACTTATATGGCCATGCCCAGCCCGATAAAAGGCGGAGCGATCTTTCGGTTATCAGGGCCGGGGAGTATGAAGGTTTTTTTACGAAAATAAAATTACCCGGCTGGCAGCCCGACTTTGGTCCGCATGAACAGGATGCCAAACGGGGAGCAACCGTAATAGGCGCCCGCGATTTTTTAATAGCATTTAACGTTAACCTTGATACACGATCGGCAGAGATAGCTAACGAAATAGCGCAGGCGGTACGCGAATCGGGGCGGATAATGGTTGTTAAAGGCGAAAAGAAACGCATCCCGGGAACACTCAAATGTGTAAAAGCAATGGGCTGGTATATAGAGGAATATAACAGGGCCCAGGTATCAACGAACTTAACTAATATTGCCGTAACCCCCATACATAGGGCATTTGACGAAGTATGCAACAAAGCATTGGTGTATGGCGTTAAAGTAACCGGCAGCGAACTGGTAGGAATGATACCGTTAAAAGCTATGCTGGATGCAGGGCAGTATTTTCGAGCTAAGGAGGGCTTTTCGGCCACATCAGGCGAAAGCGAACTTATTGATACCGCAATACGTTCAATGGGATTAGATGAGCTGGCCCCTTTTGAGCCTCGTAAGCGAATAATTGAATATATGCTTTAGTTTTTATCCTTTTGGTTTAAATTTAATCTGATTATTTATTTTTTAAATTAATATTAT
>CAISKH010000315.1 GCA_903885865.1 uncultured Mucilaginibacter sp. | reverse complement strand
CCGGTACCTAAATTTTTCGATCTATCGGCAGAATACCAGTTATATTGACTAAAACCGGCCGGGCCGGTAAGTGTAACTGTTTTTTGTGAAGGACAGAAATCACTCCCTGTAATTAATGATGAACAGATGCTCTTTACATCAATATAAGCATAACCAAAATGAGCGCCCTCTGTACAGTCGGCAGTTGTAAACTCGAGCCGTACCTGGTGCCCCGGGTAATCATGCAGATTTATGCTAACAGCGGTCCAGTCTTTATATATAACGTGATCATTTATATTATTGGGGGAGCTTTTAAAGCCCGGCAGGTTAGAAGTAGCTACATAATCAAATGAACTGCAATCAATATAGGCACCCCCGGTAATATCAAATACTTTAGCCGTAAAACGGGGCTGATGAGTGGGTGTATGGCTGGGATCTTGTAAAACCACCGCATATTGATAGGTAATGTTAAAATTAGCTTGTGTTTGCGGTACCGTAAATGTATAACTTATGCGCTCAGCTTGTGCATTCACACTGTCATTACCCAGTTTTACAGAAAAATTACCCCCGTCGGGTGGAGAAAGCGCAATGCCGGTATATTTATCAACCAGGTTACCTTTTGGTATGATCGCATGTCTGTAAGGGATAGGTACCGAAGGAGTGACATTTATAAAATTGGTACTAACCGTTGCCGTAGTAATGCCTGTGTAACATTGCCAGTTTTGAAAATTACCCAGTTCAAAATCGATATTTAACGGGCATGAGCTTGTTTGCGCAAATGCAGCTTGGCTTAAAAAGTAAAAACAGATCAGGCAAAAAGATCTTAATATTACACACCTGCCAATAGGAACCATCACTTTGATCAATAAAGTTAACAGCTGTTTTTTTCAACAAAGTAAAATGATAGGTAATTATCATTTAAATCAAATTTATAAACAGCTGATCGTTTGGATTATTGTCCGTAAATTAAATAAAAATATCAGGTTTGTTCATATTTTTATTTAATAGTTCTTTAGCGTAAAGACAGCGCTATTTCTTTTTAGCTGTAGATTTAACGAATCGTTTCTTTCCTTTTTTGACATCTTTTTCAGACGCAGCGGCCAATGTTTTACACTCATCAAACGTTAACGTCAGCGGGTCCTTATCTTTCGGTATTTTAACGTTTTGCTTGCCAAATTCAATATAAGGGCCCCAGCGGCCGTTCAATACTTTAACTGCCGGGTCCTCATCAAAAGCCTTAATTAGCTTTTCCGAATCTTTTTTACGTTTATCTAAAATTAGTTCTATCGCTTTTTCTTCGGTTACATCGTGCGGGTCAATTTCTTTAGGTAGTGAATAAAACGCGGAGTTATGCCGTATATACGGGCCAAACCGGCCAATGGCTACTGTCATATCCTTATCCTCAAAAACACCCACCTTTTTGGGCAGTTTAAACAGTTCTAAGGCTTCTTCGAGCGTTATGGTCTCTATGCTTTGGCCGGCGCGCAAACTGGCGTATAAGGGCTTATAATCCTTGTTATCGTCGCTGGCGTTTTCGCCTACCTGTACAAACGGGCCATAGCGGCCTATACGCACCGATACTTTTTGGCCGTTTTCGGAGTGTATGCCCAGGTCGCGTTCGCCGGTGGCTTTATCGGCGGTTTGGATGGTGCTTTCCACATCAGCATGAAACGGTTTATAGAAATTGCTTATCATGGTGGTCCATTCTTCCAGTCCCTGCGCTATTTCATCAAATTGTTTTTCAACTTTAGCCGTGAAATTAAGATCGACTATGCCTTTAAAGTGTTGTACAAGGAAATCATTTACCACCGCGCCAATATCTGTCGGAAAAAGTTTACCGCGCTCGGCGCCTGTATTTTCTGTTCGTTCTTCTTTAGTTATGCTTTTATTTTTCAGCGTTAAAACCCTGAACTTTCTTTGTTTGCCTTCGCGTTCCTCTTTTACTACATAACCACGGTTTTGTATCGTGGAAATAGTAGGGGCGTAGGTCGACGGGCGGCCGATACCCAATTCTTCCAGTT
>CAISKH010000314.1 GCA_903885865.1 uncultured Mucilaginibacter sp. | reverse complement strand
ATAGAACGGAGTACAGACGGTGGCGTAACTTTTAATACATTGGGCGGATATGCCTCAAGCGCAGCGGGTACTTACAGCTTGCTTGATAAAGCACCTATAGCTGGCGAAAATTTGTACAGGCTGAAAATGGTGGATCTGAACGGCACGATCAGCTATTCCGGCGTAGCTAAAGTGATGTATGGCAATATAAAGAGCCTGGCAAAAAGCAGTATCAGTATATATCCAAATCCGTCTTCGGGGATTATCAATCTGGCAATTAACCAGGATAAAAGCAATTTAATAACTGGGCTTTCGGCTTTACAACAACTTAGCTTAACGCCAACGCTTAACGGCTCGGTCAATCAGAAAGCTTACGATATTACGATCATCAATGCCACCGGTTCAGTTATTAAATCTGTTACCTCGGCAAGCGCTATCTGGGAAGATAATGTAAGTAATTTGTTGCCCGGAACCTATATCATACAGGTGATAAATAATAAAGACAAAACCCTCGTCGGGAAAAGCACTTTTGTGAAAATATAATGGCTGCCGCAGGTCATTTTTACAGGGCGGCGAATTAAAGCCCCGTAAAGCATTGATGTAAATATTGTTCCCGCTTTGTGGAAATTATTGCATTGTATTTTAATACAAATGTTGGTAATTTTCTTAAACGGGATATTGTTATATTATATCCTCTTTAAAATATTTTCTTTTTTTAGCTAAAAAAAACCCACCCCTTAATTTTTAGGCAATCAAAAATAACCAATGTTTAACTTTGGTGCGTCCAAGGAAATAGTATAAAGCTATACTCACAATTGTTTTTAAGTCTGATCGTTTTTCATAAATTAATTCTTCCTTAGCACTGTATTTGTGTTAGTTAAGTCAAATTGATAAATTATAGTTTTCGATTTGAAGGCAGGTAGCGTATACCTGGATCCCCTCCTGCATCTCTGAAAACACAGTTATAACCTAACGATACATGATTGTGAAAAAACTTTTACTATTCTTATCCGTTGCATTTGGGTTTTTATTACTTGGCAACAAGGCGTGTGCGCAAAGTATTACATATCCTGCAACCAATACCTACACATACGGGCAGTCCGTTACCTTAACACCTACTATTGCTGGTGGCGCGGCCTCCAATGGAGTGGTATCAACCGGCACTTTACCCGCAGGTTTAACACTAGCCGCAAACGGTACCATTACAGGAAATCCAACGGCTATTGTTACAGCCACGCTTACGGTAAGGGTGAGAATTGCAGGCACCAATCATACCAGTAATAGTTTTACCATTACCGTTAATCCTGCCCCGTTAACAATTACAGCCAGTACGAACAATAAACCATACGGAACGATTTTAACAAATGGCAATATCACCAGCGGGTTTACCGTTTCGGGTATCCAATTTGGCGAAACCGTTGGCCGCGTTGCCGCAGTTTATGGCACCGGGTCGGCTTCAACAGCTGCTATTGGTACTTATACCAATCAGGTCACCATTTCTGGTGCAGGCGGCGGAACATTTAATACTGCAGATTACACTATCTCCTATGCACCCGGCAATATCGTGGTAGGGCTGGGGGCCTTAAACATTACCGCGACGGGTGTTTCAAAGGTTTATGGTACTGCAATAACCGGGGGAACAGGCTCCAGCGCTTTTACGACAACAGGT
>CAISKH010000313.1 GCA_903885865.1 uncultured Mucilaginibacter sp. | reverse complement strand
TTTTAACCGCATAGGTGTTGACGATATGGCCCATCACCTGGCAGCAATAGCGCAAAAGGAAAGTATAAAATATGAAGCCGACGGCCTGCATATTATAGCCCAAAAAGCTGATGGAGGTTTGAGGGACGCCTTGTCTATGTTCGATCAGATCGTGAGCTTTTCAGACGCTAACGTAACTTACCGCTCGGTAATTGATAACCTGAACATACTGGATTATGATTATTACTTTAATATAACCGATAGCCTGCTTACAGAAAATACCGCCCAGACGCTATTGTTTTTTGATGAGATATTAAGCAATGGTTTTGATGGCGCGCACTTTATATCGGGCCTGTCTGAACATTTCCGTAACTTGCTGGTAACCAAGGACGCGTCGACCTTAAAATTATTGGAAGTAAGCGAGGGCATTAAAACAAAGTATTTGCAGCAATCGCAGGCGGCAAGCGTATCGTTCCTGCTATCGGCCATGAACATCGCCAACCAATGCGACCTGAACTATAAGTTGAGTAAAAATCAGCGCTTACAGGTTGAGCTGGCGTTGCTTAAAATGTGCCATCTGCTTTCGGTTTTCAGCCTTGCAACTACGCCGCTCGCCGCTATGCCCGATAACAGCGGGCAATTAAAAAAAAACCTGATACGTTATCAATAAGTGTTCCCGAGCCCGATCCTGTCAATAATACGGTATCTATGCTTAGTGATACCCCAACAACCTATATTACTGCCAAAACAACTGAACCTGGTGCAGTGCCTGCCGAAAGTATAAAAGAAGCGCCGGTTGCGGAAAAGCCGAAAACCGTTTTCATACCTAACGCAAACGGAGCATCTACAGCGGTAAAAATACCCTCGTTAAAAGATATAAGCGGCGCTAAGCAAACAGTAGCGGAAGAGGAAGATCCCTATGTTAAGGGCGATAGCCGGGATGATTTTACATTCGACGATTTTATAAAACAATGGAACGCCTATGCCGCGACCATTAAAGCGGAGGGTAAAATGAGCCTGTTTACTATATTTAAAACAGAAGAACCCAAAATGCTCCGCCCATATGTATTTGAAGTGGTGGTTGAAAGTAAGGTACTGGACAATTTATTCAGGGATGAAAAACCGCCGCTGCTCAATTTTTTACGTGAAAACCTAAAAAATTATAGTATTGAAGTAAACACCAGGGTAGAGGAACAAGTGGCCGTAAAGCGCCCTTATACCACGCAGGAAAAATTTCAGCACATGGCGGCAAAAAACCCTCAATTGGCCGAACTAAAAAAACGTTTCAACCTTGATTTTGATTGATGGTGTTAAAATTTCTATTTTTACTACGATTTCACCAATTCAATTAGTGACCTGATGAAGAAGTGTGGTAAGCTGATGCTGGCGTTAGCTATTGGTTGTATACTGATAAATTCATGTAAATTGGATAAACCGATATTGCCCGGTGAGCCAGGTTATGAAGTAGCAACAGACCCCGGGGCTAATGTGCAAACAGTTACCGGTACTACTGTAAACGGTACAACCGTAAATAACAGCAACCTATCTGCTACCTGGAAAGTTGCAACAACTACAAAGCAATTTTATGATCAAAATAATGTGGCGGTGGCGAGCTCATTGGCTTTTAACATATTTAGTTCGGTTGTATTAAATGAACAAGCCAAAACAGCAGGCTTTGAAGACTTGACTGCTGCCCCATCCGCCGAAACCTATTCGTTATTAACCAGTGGCGGCAATTTATACGTCCAATTATCTGCCGACCCGTTTTCAAGGAGCGTAAACAGCCAGATTCAAATAACAAATTTAACCGCATCAGCCATGACATGGCTTGCTATTGATCCGAAAATAGTGTCGGCCGGTGGGCAACTACTTCGGAACGCTTACCTGGTAACATTTACCAGGTAGAAAAGACATATTAATTATTTATAAATAGCAATCAGGGCCTGTCGTTTTTTGGATATCCTTCTTCATCCAGATCATCCCTGTTATCTTCGGGCGTACGTGACAATATTTCATCAATAGGGTCAACACCGACAATCTGGCCGTCATCAACATGCATACCTAAGGCCTCTACATCCGTTTCCAGCGATTCATTTGGAATATACTCATCAACGGCGTCATAAGGGTTAGCCTCGTCATAAGATGAATTCATATCGGCACCATTTTTTACCGACGTGTTATAGGGGTCTGGGTGGTCATAATCCGGATCGTCGCTTTTTACATCATATTCAAAGCTATTATCATTGGCGTTGTAAGTTAATTGCTCTTTATCAATTGTTTCGCCAAGCTCATCTTTCAGGGTTTTGTCCCTGTCGTCATTTTCGTTATCAAATGGATCATTGTTCATGGTTTATTGTTTTATAAATTATATACCGTAAAAACCCTGCCAAAAAATCAACTTTACCAAACTAATAGAAAAGTATTTAAAAAGAGATGCGCTTTCGGTAAGAATCAACCCCGCCTATGCTAACTTTGATCCCGATGGAATATTGAGAATAGGAATCCTTTGAATTTCCGACGGTAAAGCCATCCAGGCCATCGCCTAGCACAAAATTATACTGGTAACCTAAGTCTATTTTTAAGCTGGGCTGGTTATACTTGTCAAATACTTTAAATTCATATCCAACTCTTGCAGGAATAAAGAGTTCATTACTGTTATCATCACCCGGCGAATAGAGCCCGGGTATTAAAATTGAATTCCTGTTTATGGTTGTCATGTGATTTATAACAACCCCGATACCACTTGATAAATAAAAGTTCTTTAAAGCATTGGCAAATTTGCTTTGCGAGTAATCTATTACTTCGCCCGCCTGCAACTGTCCCCTGAATATAACCGACGTAAAATTATTGGTGAATTGCCTGCCTGTTTGAGTTGTTAACGAATCGCCACCACGTAACGCGCCCGATTGCACTTCAACAACATAGTTTACGAAAGGGCTTACGCTGTAATTAAAATTTAAATGGATAGACCTGGTGCTGATAACCGTTTCAGCATCGGTATAGGCTTTATTTACGTCAACACCTATGCCCAGGTCATACTGCGCATAATCATACCCTAGTTGTGCTTTGGCTGTATGGGCCAGCAAACAAGTAAATAGTGTTATTGCGGTAATTTTTAAACTATTTATCATATACAATATGCAAATGGGACCATATTAAAAGTATCAAATTTACAGTAGTTTGTAACAACTTTATAGAAGCTTGTAACAATCATGCAATTATAATGCGATATAAAATTGACAGGAAAGCCCCGAACAGTTTTATTTCGCTAAAAATACAATCAAACTTTAATAAAACAATACTAACGGTTAATTTAATACTGCGGGTTGAGTTAAGCAATCAGCTAAATGATAAATTCAATTTTCATATATTTGCCGCCGATAACCATAAAAATAGCTATAGCTGACATGTCGAAAATTAAAGTAGAAAATCCGGTAGTTGAACTGGATGGTGATGAAATGACCCGTATTATCTGGAAGTTTATAAAAGATAAACTGATAATCCCTTACCTTGACCTTGACATAAAATATTACGACCTTGGTTTGGAGCATCGTGATGAAACAAACGACCAGGTAACTGTTGATTCGGCAAATGCTATACTTAAATACGGCGTAGGCATAAAATGCGCAACTATTACACCTGATGAGGCCCGTGTTGAAGAGTTTGGCTTGAAGCAAATGTGGAAATCGCCAAATGGAACCATACGTAATATATTGGATGGTACTGTTTTTCGCGAACCTATTGTAATGGCCAATGTGCCACGCCTGGTGCCCAACTGGACGGCCCCTATTTGTATTGGCCGTCATGCTTTTGGCGACCAGTACCGCGCGACTGATTTTTTAACTAAGGGCAAAGGAAAGCTAACTATTAAATTTACCCCCGAAGACGGCAGCCCTGAACAATCGTTTGAGGTATTTAATTTTAAGGGCGATGGGGTTGCAATGGCCATGTATAATACCGACGAATCAATAAAAGGATTCGCGCATGCCTGTTTTAACCAGGCCTTAATGAAGGGCTGGCCCTTATACCTATCGACAAAAAACACCATCTTAAAAAAATACGACGGCCGTTTTAAAGATATTTTTGAAGAGATATATCAAAACGATTATAAACAAAAATTTAATGAAGCAGGCATTACTTATGAGCACCGCCTCATAGATGATATGGTTGCTTCGGCTTTAAAATGGCATGGTAATTTTGTTTGGGCCTGTAAAAATTACGACGGCGACGTACAAAGTGACACCGTTGCCCAGGGCTTTGGCTCTTTAGGTTTGATGACCTCAGTACTGGTTACCCCAGATGGCAGCGTTATGGAAGCTGAAGCGGCCCACGGTACTGTTACGCGGCATTACCGCGAACACCAGGCCGGAAAGCCAACGTCAACCAACCCAATCGCTTCCATATTTGCATGGACACGCGGTTTAGAGTTTCGCGGTTTGCTGGATAACAACCAGGAATTGATTAATTTCTGCAAAGCTTTGGAGCAGGTTTGTGTTGAAACCGTGGAGAGCGGCAAAATGACGAAGGATTTAGCTATCACTATAAAACCAAAAGTAGAACATGGTGTTGATTACTTATATACCGAAGAGTTTTTAGCTGCCATTGATGAGAATTTGAAAAAGAAATTGGGTAAATAATATAACTTGTTGTCATTGTTGACAGCAATTAAAAATTGAAATCTACCATGTCTGCACTATACCCGCTAAAATTTAAAGCCATTTACAAAGACAAAATTTGGGGTGGCCATAAAATAGAAACGTACCTGCATAAAGATTTTGGCGACTTGCCAAACTGCGGTGAAACCTGGGAAATATCGGGTGTTAAATCCGATGTTTCGATAGTTGCCGATGGCGAATTAGCAGGTGAATCGCTGGCTGATCTATTAGTGAAATATGGCGCAGAGCTGGTAGGTGAAAAGGTATACGCGCATTTTGGCAATATCTTCCCATTGCTGGTGAAATTTATTGATGCTAATGAGGATCTTTCGATCCAGGTTCACCCTAATGATGAGTTGGCAAAAAAACGCCACAACTCGTTTGGAAAAACCGAGATGTGGTACATTATCCAGGCCAACCCAGGTTCAACATTAATTGCAGGTTTTAACCGCGAAATGACCGAAAAACTCTATTTAGAGAAATTTAACAGAGGCCATTTAATGGATGTGTTAAACCGTGAAGATGCAAAAGCCGGCGATGTTTTCTTTTTACCCGCTGGAAGGGTACACACAATAGGCGCGGGGTTATTACTGGCCGAGATACAGCAAACATCCGACATAACTTACCGTATTTATGATTTTGACAGGGTTGATGCCAATGGGCACAAACGCCCACTGCAAACAGAAGAAGCGTTAGCG
>CAISKH010000312.1 GCA_903885865.1 uncultured Mucilaginibacter sp. | reverse complement strand
TATGCTGGTGTATTACAGTATACATGACGCTCAATCGCATAGTACGCTCGACTCGGTTAAGTTTAGTCCTTTACCGGGGTTATCGTTACTTAACCTGAAGTATAATAAGCCTATTACATCAAACACTATGGTGGGGCTTGACCACCTTACTATTGAAGCTAACCCGCATAATGCGCAGCCTGAGCAGTATCACTTTAATAATTATGCGCAGCTTAACTTTACGGGCACATCAAACAATACGAACCCGCTGTTGGATGTTACGTTTGATGGCAGCCATATTTTTAATAACGATATTGTTTCGGCGAAGCCTGATATAGTTATTAGTTTGAGGAGTGACAGTAAGTTTCAGCCGTTGAATGATACTACATCGATGAATATTTTTGTGTTATACCCGGGGCAAACTACACCGGTTAGGGTTAATTATGACGGAACGACTTTGAAATTTGTACCGGCAGATTCAGTGATAAACAAAATAAACAGGGCACAGGATATTTACATGCCTAATTTTACGCAGGACGGAACTTATGAATTATTGGTACAGGATATGGATGCCAATGGCAATCACAGTAGCAACGTAAGCCGTTATGAAGGCAACACATTTTTCGATTATAAAATAACTTTCCAGGTTATTAATAAACCGATGATTACGAATGTGCTGAATTACCCAAATCCATTTAGCACCTCGACTAAATTTGTATTTACATTGACCGGTAGCGAAATACCGCAGTATATGAAAATACAGATTATGACCATTAAGGGTATTGTGGTGAAAGAGATAACTGAACAGGAATTAGGTCCTATACACATTGGCACAAACATTAGCGAATATGCCTGGGATGGCCGTGATCAATATGGCAGCAAGCTTGCCAATGGTGTTTATTTTTACCGTGTAGTTACCCGCCTTGATAATAAAAACATGGACGGTATGAGCATGAGCTACGATAACTTCTTTAAGAAGGGGTATGGTAAGATGGTGATTTTGAGATAGGATATTATCTCAAATACAAATGCATTTTTCGCACGGAGAAAATGCAGAGTTAACAACCGAGAATAAATACAGCCACAAATATTATTTCAATTCTTTTAGAGTGATGGGTGTTACGCCTACTTTTTTGCAAACGGCGGCGGCACCTTTGTTTGCAAATTGAGCTACCTCGCGCATGGTGTATTTTTGAAGGAAGGCTAATGAGGCAATGCTTATTACTGTATCGCCGGCGCCTGAAACATCAGCTGCTTTTATTTGTTTGCCGGGTACTATAAACGAGTTGCCATCTTTAGTGAAACAGAAAATGCCATTGCCACCCAATGTAACCATCAAATTTTTAAACCGGTTTTTACGGCGTAGTTCTTCGGCACCGCTCTTCAGGCTTTCGTAGCTTTTAGGATTGATGCGATAGCCAATGGCTTCGGAAAATTCTCTTAAGTTCGGTTTAAAGAGATCTACATTCTGGTAGTCGAAGAAGTTTCTTTCTTTAGGATCGACCGTAACGGGGATGCCGTTTTTAGTGGCGAGCAGTAATACCTGTTTAATAAAGTATTTAGTAAGTATGCCTTTATTATAATCCTGCATGATGATCATGTCAATCTTTTCGTTAGCCAGGATTTTTCTGAATTCTTTTATCATCAGGTTTTCCTGGCTGTCTTCAAGGTCTTCAACATCTTCTTCGTCAAAACGCACTA
>CAISKH010000311.1 GCA_903885865.1 uncultured Mucilaginibacter sp. | reverse complement strand
GCTACTACTATGGAGGCATTCGGGTTAATCTTTTCTATTTTAAAACAACCATACGCCACGCAAGGTGCTGTATTGCGCATTACAGGCTCGGTCAATATTTGGTTATCGGCCATATCCGGCAGTTGCTTTTTTACCAGGCCGGCATAATTCTCGTTAGTAACTACATAAATATTCTCTTTGGGGCATACCTTTAAAAAACGATCGTATGTGTTTTGTATCAATGTTTTGCCTGTTCCCAGTATATCTATAAATTGTTTTGGATGTGAAGTTCTGCTGATGGGCCAAAAGCGGCTTCCGATACCGCCTGCCATTATTATCGCATAATAATTATTATTCATTTGGTTTGATGAAATTAGTTTGGCATTTATGCGGGGCAAATGTGGGTATTTATCTGTTAAATAACCATTAAATAAAACTAAATAATTAAAAATTCAAAACCCTGCTGCTTTAAAATGGATAATTAAACAAATTGTTTTTCATCCGTTAAATTGTTTTTAAATAGTTACAAAGCTGTTACGTACAGCTTGTTTTTTTAGCTGATACACGTGGCGGTTCACTGAATAATCATTTGAGTATAAAATTTAAAAGTAAATCTATCGTTTATTCATAAATTTTTGTTACTTTAAACTTTTAAATAATCAAGATCACGTATAATAATGATAGAAACTAAGAAGTCGCTTTTTGATAACCTCCAGAATTTTTTTGGGTTCGATAATTTTAAGGGAGAACAGGAAGCGATAATTACCAATATCCTGGCAGGTAACGATACGTTTGTTATTATGCCTACAGGTGGAGGTAAATCAATGTGTTACCAGTTACCCGCGTTAATGAGCGAGGGTACCGCTATTGTAATTTCCCCCCTTATTGCCCTGATGAAAAACCAGGTAGATCAGCTGAGAGCTTTCGGGGGGTCAGACAGCATCGCTCATTTTTTAAATTCGTCGCTCACAAAAGCAGATATTATCAGGGTTAAAGAAGATGTGTTAGGCGGAAAAACCAAATTGTTATATGTTGCGCCTGAATCATTGACCAAGCAGGAAAACGTTGATTTTTTACGCCTTAACCAGGTTTCGTTTGTAGCGGTTGATGAGGCACATTGCATATCAGAGTGGGGCCATGATTTTCGCCCCGAATACCGTAAAATACGCCAGGTGATAAGCAATATAGGCGACGATATACCTATTATAGCATTAACCGCTACGGCAACTCCAAAAGTTCAGCAGGATATACAAAAAAACCTGCAGATGAATAATGCTACCATTTACAAATCATCATTTAACCGGTCAAACCTTTTTTACGAGGTTCGCGCAAAGCGTAATGTAATTAAGGAGATCGTAAAATATGTTAAGCAAAACCAGGGTAAATCGGGGATTATATATTGTTTGAGCCGTAAAAAGGTAGAAGAAGTAGCCGAGGCGCTTTCGTTGAACGGTATTAAGGCGTTGCCTTATCACGCCGGTTTAGACCCTAAAGTTAGGGCCGATACACAGGATAAATTCCTGATGGAAGATGTTGACGTAATTGTTGCCACCATAGCCTTCGGCATGGGTATAGATAAACCTGATGTGCGTTATGTTATTCACCATGACATGCCTAAGAGCATGGAAGGTTATTACCAGGAAACAGGCCGTTCCGGTCGCGATGGGGGCGAAGGTGTTTGCGTAGCGTTTTATTCGCAGAAGGATATTGATAAGCTGCAGAAGTTTATGAAGGACAAGCCGGTCTCCGAAAGAGAAATTGGCACCCAGATATTAAAAGAAGTTATTGATTACGCCGAATCATCCGTATGCCGCCGTAAGCAGTTGCTGCATTATTTTGGAGAAAACTTTAACGAAGCGGGCTGTAACAATATGTGCGATAACTGCTGCGCGCAGAAACAGCATTTTGATGCGGAAGAACAATTGCATAAAGCGCTGAGTTTGATTAAACAAATTGGCGAGAAGTTTGACGACCAGCATATCATTACTATTTTAATGGGGGTTGATAACCAGCAGGTTCATAATTACGAACATCATTTACTTCCGCTTTTTGGTTCGGGGAAAAATGATGGCGAGAATTTATGGAACTCCTTATTAAGGCAGGCTTTGCTCAATAATTATCTTTCGAAAGATATTGACCAATATGGTTTACTGCGCTTAACCAAGCTGGGCAATTCGTTTTTAGACAACCCCCATAGCATACGTTTTGTATTGAACCGTGCTATTGAGCCTGCTGATGACGATGATTCGGAGGAAGGCCCAAAACAAGGCGGCAGCGCATTGGATAACGAACTGCTGCAAATGCTGAAGGACCTGCGCAAAAAAATGGCAAAGCAAAAAAATCTGCCACCGTTTGTACTGTTCCAGGACCCATCGTTAGAAGAAATGTGTACACATTATCCAATTACGCAGGATGAGTTGAAACAAATATCGGGCGTTGGTACGGGTAAAGCCATGAAATTTGGCGCGCCGTTTATTGACCTGATAAAAAAATATGTAGAGGATAATGATATTGAACGCCCTTTGGATATGGTGATCAAGAGCGCTGCCAATAAATCGGCGCTTAAAGTTTTCATTATTCAAAATATTGACCGCCACCTTAACCTCGATGATATAGCTGCTTCAAAAGGCCTCACCTATGAAGAGATTTTGAAAGAGGTGGAAACCATCGTAAACTCCGGCACCAAGCTGAACCTTAACTATTATATTGATGAGGTTATAGACGAGGATAAGCAGGAAGAAGTATTTGATTATTTCCGTACTGCCGAAGTTGATTCGATAGACGACGCGCTGGTTGAATTAGGCAGCGACGACTATACCCGCGAAGAAGTACAGTTAATGCGGATAAAGTTTTTGTCAGAACTAGGAAATTAAAAAAAAGGGAGAAATTAATATTTCTCCCTTTTTTTTAATTTATCCCCCCCCCCGTTTTTTCTTTTTGGAGTATTTAGGGTGTACAATTTATCAATAGGGTGTACAAGTTAATCAACCAACCTTACCTGTCACTATGAAAAAAACGGGGATCCATAAAGCTAAGCCAGTTTTCCCCGTTTTTTTATTCCTTCTTTTTGCTGTTTTTGCAAATGCACAGCAGCTTCCATTTAAAAATCCGGCTATTGATAGCCTGGAAAATAAGATCAACTTGTACGGCATAAAAAATCAATCTCCCATACTATTTGTTCATTTCGATAAAAACATTTATTCAACCAGCGAAAACGTGTGGTTCACCGGTTATCTGCTCAACGCGCCCGACCATAGTTTGTATAAAACGCTTTCGGTTACATTGGTAAATGATAACAGCCGTTCAATTATTCAGAATGATAAATTTGTAATGAAAGGCGGCCTGGCGTTTGGCAATACCGCTATATCAGATACCCTCTCGCCGGGTAACTATACCTTTATAGTTTTTACCAACCGGCTCACCAACGGCAAACCAGATGTGGTTTTTACCCAGCCGATAACGATTAAAACCGAAAATGTACCGGTTTTTGTAGCCTCACTTAACCCAATTGATACTGCTGTTACGGCGGTGCAGAAAAAAGTAATGCTAATAGTTAATTTCACTAATAAAAAAGAGATACCTGCATCGGTGCCGGTTAGTTATTATGTGGGCAATATTTTACATCCGGTGTTGAAGGGGAACGTGAAAACAGAGGCAGGGCAATACATTTTTAATATACCGTCGAAATTGTTAAGTGCCGGAAATAATACACTGCATGTACAGGTAAACTATAAAAAAAAGGAAGAAAATATCAGCATTGCGCTACCCGTACCAACACAGCCTGCCGTTGTAAAATTTTATCCCGAAGGCGGCAGCCTGGTAAACAATATACAAAGCACTGTGGGCTGGGAAGTAAAAACGGCTGCGGGCGCGCCATTAAAGGTAAGTGCCCTGCTTTACCGTGAGAATAATATAACCGACACTATTGAAACGAATAGTTATGGCATGGGGAAATTTAAATTGACACCCACTGCAGGCAGCAACTATTACATAAAGCTATATGGCGTAAACAAGAAAGACACTTTATACAAACTGCCCGACGCCATTGGACAAGGCCCTGCAATATCGTTGGCTCAGGCATTGGTAAACGATACACTTTTAGTAACACTGCATGATGAACGGCCTGAAAAACTATACCTGGTGGGCCATAACTATAAACAGTTGTTTTTTATAAGGCCCGTTATAATGACAACGACAGCCAAAAGATTAAAGATACTGATACCGGGTATCCCAAAAGGGTTAAACCAGCTTACGCTAACCGATAGCCTGGGCCGGCCATTTGCAGAACGGGTGTTTTTCGCGCATTACGATCAGAAGACATCGCTGAACATTGCTGCAGATAGAACCGAATACGCCACAAGGCAAAAAGTGAATGTTAAGGTAAGGCTGGATGGCAAAGCAGACAGCGGTTTTGTATCAGTAGCCTGCGTACAGGATAACCGGATTGAAATAAAGAAAACGAATGATATTGAAAGCTTTGTTTATTTAAAACGGGAACTGGGAGATATCCCCGTTCGGGAAACTTATTTAGGCAATACGGATGCTGATAAACAATACCTTGAAAATGTGTTACTGATAAAAGGCTGGCGCAGGTATACCTGGCTAGACGCGTTAAAAATCATACCCGCTGACACCTTACGCAAAACTGAGGGCCTGATGTTTAGAGGTACAGTTACTGCAAAGGGAAACCCTATAAGGAAATCTGTCCAGGTAACGGTTATGAACCATTCGCTAAACACAATTAATACCGATAATACCGGGAAATTAATTTTAACGGATGATGATATGGTAGTAGAGCCTGATAAAAAAGTCAACCTGATAGTAAACGGTAACCATTCGGGCGATTACCATGTCCGTATATGGGAGGGGCCGTACCCCGCAGTTTATAATAAACTAGCAAAAGAGTTGGAGCCACAGGATTACATCTCCTCTGCGCAGGAAAATAGTCTCTATATGCAAATACTTGATAACGAACATGTTACCAATTTAAAAGAAGTCAAAATTAATGGTAACAATGACGATTCTTTTTATGGTACAGATGGAAGGGCTGGCCATATGGTTGAACGTTATTCTATTCGTACCCCAATCGGAAAAATGGGTGTACCGAACCGTGACAATCAACTTCATCCCGGTGATTCAGTAGAGTCACCACACTGGGGGAAAAAAGAAGTTATCAGGGAGATGGTATATGTACGGGGGTCTAGAGGGCGGCTTGACCCCAGGGGCGCCGATTTCGAATTTTCCGGAATTTATCCTGCAAAGGAATTTTATTTGCCAGATTATTCAAGTAACCTTTCTGCACCGGAATATTTTTCCACGTTATACTGGAAACACCTGGTAAAAATAACTCCGGATAAACACGCAGAATTTTCATTTTATACCAGTGATATTACCGGCAGGTTTAAAATTGTTGTACAGGGTGTAACAAGCAATGATGTGGTTTATGGCGAAAAAATATTTAATGTTGTAAAACCAAAGTTATGACAATCCGGGTAGCTCTTTATTATTTTATGATATTGTTGCTGTTGGGTAGCACGAATTGTTTTTCGCAAGCTGCGCTGCCTCCCAAAATTGATAGCCTGGCCAATAAGATCAACTTGTATGGCGTAAAAAATCAATCCCCCTTACTTTTTATTCATTTTGATAAAAATGTATATACTAACAACGAGAGTGTATGGTTTACTGCTTACCTGCTCAATTGTGCTGATAACAGGCCCTATAAAACCCTTTCGTTAGCACTGGTCCGTGATTATGACCGCGCTGTGGTTATGGAAGATAATTTTGTTATTAAAAACGGTTTTGTTTTTGGCAATACTACGGTTACTAATTCGGCAAGCCCGGGTAATTATAGTTTTATTGCCTACACCAACCATTTAGTAAACGGCAATATTGATATAGTTTTTACACAGCCCATCACAATCAAAGCCGAAAGCCAGCATGGTTTCAACGTTTCGCTTAACCCGATAGATACCTCTATAACCGCAGCGCAAAAAAAAGTGCTGTTACTGGTCAATTTCCCCAACGACTCTGTACCGCCAATTACAGTACCGTTAAGTTATTATGTGGGTAGTCCTTTCCATCCTGTATTAATGGGCATTGTAAGAACACAAGCCGGGCAGCACGAGTTTAATATCCCGGCAAATTTGCTTAGCCAGGGAAATAACCGCCTGCATGTACAGGTGCGGTATAAAAACGATGTAAAAGATGTAAGCATGGCCCTGCCCGTACCGCCCCGGCCGGCAACCGTACGGTTTTATCCCGAAGGCGGCAACCTGGTAAACAATATACAAAGCAGTGTAGGCTGGGAGGTAAAAAGCGCTGCCGGTATAGCTTTAAGCGTAAACGCTGTTTTATACGAGGATGAAAAAATAATTGATACCCTGTTAACCAACAGCTACGGCATCGGGAAATTTATATTAAAGCCCAAAGCCGGCAGTAATTATACCGTAAGGCTGTATGGCATAAATAAACAGGATACTTTATACAAGCTCCCTGCCGCTATAACGCGCGGCCCGGTTATAGCACTACCCCATGCATTGGTAAATGATACGCTGATAGTTAACCTGCGCGATGAGCAGCACGAAAAATTATACCTCATCGGGCATAATTATCAGAAGATATTTTTTACAATGCCGGTTATTATGGCCGCTTCCACAAAAAGCGTGGCAATCAAATTAAATGAACTTCCGAAGGGTTTAGCCCAGCTAACAGTTACCGATAGTATAGGGCGGCCATTTGCCGAAAGGGTGTTTTTTGCTCATTATAACCGGAAAGAAGCGGTAAACATCTCTGCCAATAAAAACGAATATGCTGCAAGGGAAAAAGTTAATATAAAGGTAAAGCTGACCGGTAAGCCCGACAGTGGTTTTGTATCCATTTCCTGTGTGCAGGAGAACAGGATAGAACTAAAAAAGAACAATGATATTGAAAGCTATTTCTATTTAAAGCACGACCTGGAAGATATCCCCGTAAGGGAAAACTATTTAGGCAATAGCGAAGCCGATAAACAATACCTGGAAAATGCATTACTGGTTAAAGGCTGGCGGCGGTATACCTGGGCCGATATGCTGAAAACCCAACCAGATGATACTATACGCAGGTATGCAGACCTGATTTTCAGAGGTACGGTTACGCAATCTAAACGTCCCCTAAAAATGCCGGTTAATATAATTGACCGCGAAAACCCAAAGCACCTTATTGCTACCGACTCAACCGGCAATTTTGTACTGAACGATACGGATATGATAACTAAACCTGATAGAAGTTTAATTTTTATAGTAAGCGGAAAAAATCCACTGAGTTATCAAATTCATTCTTCGTCACCATATATCCGGCTCAACAAATTCCTGGCTGAGCAACTGGCCCCTGTAGATTATAGTGTTCCAGCCCAGGAAAATACACAATACATGCAATTAGCAAGCAATGAACATACCATATATTTAAAAGATGTTAATATCAATGCTGTTAACGACTCTTTTTTAGGTAAGAATATATGTAAGGACTATGTATGCCCCGCTCATTTTTTAAACTGTCCTATTGACCGTGGCAATCCCGATAACCACGCGCCGGTTATAGGGGAGCGGTATACTAATTATGTTACCAGGGTGTCTGAAATTTATACCGGCTGTGTTGTAACAAATGAAAGCCTACTGCTATTTAAAGGCGTTTACGCGGCGCAGGAGTTTTACCCGCCCGATCTTTCGCAGGTCAGCGCTACTGAGCCGCAGTATTTATCAACCCTGTTCTGGAAACACCAGTTAAAAATATCAACAACAAAAGACGCGGAATTTTCATTTTATACCGGCGATATTACCGGCAGTTTTAAAATTATTATACAGGGTGTAACGGGCAATGATGTAGTGTATGGTGAAAAAACATTTAATGTTGTAAAACCAAAATAATCAACCTTTTACCTCTAACCCCTTTACCTTTCACCTCACTTAGCGGTTATCATAAACTCTGTACGGCGGTTTTTGCTCCGATCCTCGTCCGTAAGGTTAGGGGCTATGGGTTGGGTTT
>CAISKH010000310.1 GCA_903885865.1 uncultured Mucilaginibacter sp. | reverse complement strand
TAAAAGCCCATCGAGCTAAAAACATACCAGGCCGAAAGCGCGCCGCCATCATCATCGCCGGGAATGCCAAGCAGGCGGTCGTCATACCATATCTTCATGATCTGCCTTACGCGGAACTGCGTTTTCCAGGGCTGGCCGGCATAGTTATATAAATAAGCTATATCGGCGCTTGGCTCATTGCCTGATGAGTATTGGCCTATCAACCCTGTCATATCAGGGAACTGGCCCAGGAATACCCATTTTGACGTGCCGGTAGGCTCAACAAACAAAGCATCCAAACGTGCTATAAACGGTTCCTTGCCGCCAAACAGGCTAATAAGGCCCGGTATATCCTGCTGCACCTGGAAAGTATAGCTCCAGGAGTTCATTTCGGCGAAATAATCACGGCCGCCCGAGCCACCGCCCCGTTTCGGGTCAAAATCGGCTACCCAGTTCCCATCTGCCGATTTTGGCGCCATAAAATTAATGCGCTTATCAAACAACAATTCGTAGTTATGCGCGCGTTTCATAAACAGATTATAATCATCATCTTTATGCAGGGCCTTTGCCATTTGTGCCAGGCACCAGTCGTCAACCGCGTTTTCTAAAGTAACGGCTACCGCCTGTCGTTTTTCGCTGGGGTGAACATCTTTATTGGTTTCTACCTCGCCTTTTGCAAGAGCGGGCAGGTAGCCTTTTTCCTGGTAAAATTTATCCAGCTCGGTAAGCGGCCCGCGTTTCCAGGGCAATACGGTTGCTTCGGTAGCATTTTTGCGCATCCCGGCGTATGCTTTTTCCACATCAAAATCGCGGTAGCCCTTCATATAAACATCGGTAATAAAAGTGGTTCCATGATGGCCTATCATTACCCCGCGGTCGCCAGTAAGTGTAGGGCAGGTAGGCAGCCACCCGCTTTCGTCATACTGGTGCAACAGCGAGTTTATCATATCCACTTCCGCTTTGGGGTTTAGCAATAGTTGCAGGGGGTGCAGGGCGCGGTGGGTATCCCAATAATTATCGCCTACATAAAAATCGTGCCCGGCTGCCTGGTGTACTTGTTTGTCGATGCCGCTGTAATACTGGTCGCCTACTTCGGTCATATCATTTGGCCTGCCCATAGAACGGTATAGCGCCGTATAAAAAATGGTGCGTTCTTTTTCTGTACCACCCTCAATGGCAATTTTGCCTAATTCGTGGTTCCATGCAGCACGGTTGGCCAGTTTGGTTTGATCGAAATCTCCCTTAACATCAGCCATTAAATTGGCTTTGGCTTCGTCGAGGCTGATATTGGATGTGCCAACCTTAACCGATATTTTCTCGCGGGGCCCGGGCGAAAAATCAAGCGCCAGCCCGGTACCGCCGCCCCCGCCAAAACCGCCGCGCCTTCCGCCGCCGGTTGCCGCCCCGCCCGAAGTAAAGGTTTGTGCCGACGATGAAGTGAACGGCTTGGAGAATACCGCGTAGAAATAAGTTTTTACTCCCTGCGCATTGGCCGCCCCGGTAACAATTGTTTTACCAACCGGCGTAATTTCGCCGCCTTGCCCGGCTATCATTAATAAATGCGCTAGGCTTTTTTGCGGATAGGCGAACCGGTAATACACGGCACGGCGCGCCGCTGTGTATTCGGCTGTTATATCGTAGTTCTCCAATACAGCCGATCCGTAATAGGGGGTAACCACCTCAAAATCGCGGTCGAAATCAGAAGCATACTGGGCCGAATTGGTTTCTATATTTCCTGTTACCGGCATTAAGGTTACGCCCGCCGCGGGGAAGCCTGTTATTTTAGTGTTCATGTAAACGTCGGCGCCGCCAGTGGTCATGGGCACGCATTGTACCATGCCGTAAGGCAATTGCACACTGGGGCGCGTTGCCGTAAGCAAATGGCCAAGCCCGCCGATAGTGGGATCGACATAATCAACCGGTTCTTTAGCTTTAATTTTTGGTTTTGGCGCCTGTGCCTGTAATGTTCCGGCAAATAAGCAAATAGCTATAAATGCCCCGGTAACGGGCTTTGTAATTGTATTCATGATCTGTATTGTTAGGTTATATGGGCTTAAAAGAATAATTGATATTAAATCTTCTTAACAAACTTAATATATTAATTAATATTCCAGTTAAAAGTAACAGAAATTAAATATTGCTTTTCATTTAAGGCATTTCGGTTTTTTATAATCGTTACAAGCAACAAAGCAACGCGTGTTGTTTTTTATACGTATCTTTAAAAAGCTTAACCCTCAATTGTCCCTGTCTTGAAGCGCATTTTATTAGGTATTTTAGCCATCCTTGACCATAAGGAAAAAATAAAATTGGTTCAACTGATTTTGTTTGACCTGGTAATGGCTGTGCTTGATGTGGGCTTTTTATTCATGGTATTGGTAGTTATTAATTTTTATACCAGCAACAAAAAATCTGCAAATATTTCGTTTCCTCCGGCTGCTTTTACCAATAAAAACTCGTTGCTGCTGATCAGCGTTTTTATGGTTTTATTTGGCCTGAAAAACCTTTTAGGGTATTTAAACACAAAATGGCAGAACCGCTTTTTTTATGGGGTATCATCCCGGTTATCAAAAAGAAATGTACAGAACTATTTGAAAGACGATTACCTTAGGTTTGTGAATATTGATTCGTCGGTACTTATACGCCGTATAAGCCAGCAGCCTATCGAGTTTGGCCATTATATCCTCATTAATTTTCAACAGGTTATTTCACAAAGTATATTGATATTGTTTACTATAACAGTTATTCTTTTTTTGCATCCCACTTTATTTCTCCTCTTGTTTTTACTGCTGCTGCCTCCTGTAGTATTATTAAGCTATTTTATTCGCAATAAATTAAAAACAATACGCGACAATACCAAAATAAGCAGCCAAAAAACTATTCAGCATTTACAGGAAACCTTGTCGGGCTATTTGGAGAGCAATATTTACCATAAAGATGATTTTTTTATAAACCGGTATTACACCCATCAGCTGCAGCTCAATAATAATTTAGGCACACAGCAAACCCTGCAGGGCCTGACGTCAAGATTAGTGGAGGTTTTTGCCATATTTGGATTTTTTATCCTGGTTGTTATTAATAAATTGTCGGTAAATACACCAGTTGTAAGTATATTTACTATTGGTATTTTTATGGCAGCCTCTTATAAGATCATACCAGGAGTGGTAAAGATATTGAACAGCATGGGCCAGATAAAAACCTACCAGTTTACCCTGACCGACCTACAACCTGCTGCTGATGTGCCGATCACGATAGCGAAGGAACACGCTGAACCCGTTAGGTCTGTTGTGTTTGAACAAGTTAAGTTTAAGTATAAAGATCAATATATCCTAAACGATATCAATTTTGAAATGCAGCAGGGTGATCTTATCGGCATTTCGGCAAAATCAGGTAAGGGAAAAACAACGGTCATTCACCTGTTACTCGGGTTTTTAAAACACCATGAGGGTAATATTTTGATAAACGATAAAAAAACTACCTGGGTAAACAGGCAGGGTTATTGGGGCCGAATATCCTACGTAAAACAACAGCCATTTATTATTAATGATACCCTGCTAAAAAATATTACCCTTACCGACGACGCGCCCAACACCGATAGATTGGCAGATGTTGTTGCCTTTTGCGGCATAGATAATATAACCGATCAATACCCCGAAGGCATAAACAAATTTATTACTGAGAACGGTAAAAATATAAGCGGCGGCCAGCGGCAGCGCATAATGCTTGCAAGGGCGCTATATCATGATTTTGACCTGCTGATCTTAGATGAAGCTTTTTCTGAGATGGATGAAGTATCTGAAAAAAGCATTCTTGCAAAATTAAAACTATTAGCAAAACAGGGCAAAATGATCATCCTGATAACCCATAAGAAGTCCAGCCTGTATATTTGTGATAAGACAATTTCGTTGGATGAGGAGTATGCGTAAAACCCTGGTTATTCTTACCCCTGGTTTCTCAAGGAATGAGGATGACAGCACTTGTCTCCCACCTATACAAGTAGTTGTAAAGACATTAACGGCTACTTATCCCGAACTAAATATAGTTGTTTTAGCGTTTCAATACCCCTTTTCGGCGGCGAAATACAAGTGGCACGGCGCAAATGTAATGGCCTTTGGAGGGCGAAGCCGGGGTAAGGGTTTTCGCCTGTTTATTTGGCTGAAGGTTTGGAAAAAATTACTGGAACTGAAAAAAAAACAGCAGGTTATCGGACTGTTAAGTCTTTGGATGGGGGAGTGCGCATTGGTTGGAAGCGATTTTGGTAAATCACACCATTTAACACATCGCTGCTGGTTGCAGGGACAGGATGCAAAGGCCGGAAATAAATATATGAGATGGGTAAGGCCGGCCGGTTCGGAACTAATTGCTATATCAGATTATTTGGCGAACGAACTCTACAAAAATTATGACTTATTGCCCGGGCACGTGATACCAATAGGCATAGATACGGCCCTATTTGGCCATGGCCCCATTGAAAGGGATATTGATGTTTTGGGTGTTGGCTCTCTGATCCCATTAAAACAATACGATCTATTTATTGATACCATACGCTTTTTAAAGGAACATATCCCCGGAGTTAAGGCGGTTATATGCGGCGCCGGGCCCGAAATGGAACGACTTAAAAGTATGACGGCCTCCTATGGTCTTGAAGCTAATATTTCATTTAAAGGGGAGCTAACGCATACCGAAGTCTTACATTATATGCAGCGGTCAAAAGTGCTTCTTCATCCATCAAATTATGAGGGTTTTAGTACGGTATTGCTGGAAGCTTTATATGCCGGCGCACATGTGGTTTCATTTTTCAGACCGATGGAGGAAGAGTTCAAGCATCATCATATTGTTAATGATAATAACGAAATGAACCATAAAGTTTTATCGTTACTTAATGATGCTGATCGTGAACACCTACCCGTATTAATATACGATGCGGAACAAACCGCCAAAAATATAATGCAATTGTTCGGCTTATAATGAAGCCGCTATAGCCTCAATTTTATTTGCGATAGCCTCAAATGAAAGGGTTGATTTGAAATAAGCTATAGCCTTGTTTCTTTGTTCCGGCACATTCATTTTTTGTGTTTGTATTAACGTGGCCAATAATCCGGCTTCGTTTCCTGGCTGGTATAACAAGCCGATATTTCCATAATCGGTTATCATCCTGAAAGAAAATATATCGGTTACTATGGGCACGCACCCGCATGACATGGCCTCACAAACCGCGGTCCCGCTGCCTTCATAGTGAGAGCCGGAAACAATAAAATCAGCACAGTTATACCAATACAACAATTCTTCGTTAGGTACCGTGCCAATCAGGGTTATGGTATCAGCGGGTAGCTGATGTTTATTCAATTCGTTTTTTATATCATCCAGCAGTTCTTCGGTATGATAGATCATATATAATCGTGCTGATGGAGATAATTTTACAAATTCAATAAACGCTTTAACTACCGTAAGCGGGTCCTTGTTTTTATTCAGTCGGCCAACCCACAAAAACACGGGTTGGGCCGAAACGCCTGTTTTAGCTATGGCTAATTCTTTCTCAATAGGGTAAAAAACCGTAGAAAGTTCCATTACTTCGTGTATCTTTTCTGCTGACGTAATATTGCCTTTTGTTACCCAGTACATTCCCATAGCTTTTGAGGCGAATAAATAAGCATCAATATATTTACCTGCCCATCGCAGCAAGTATTTTTTTATCCCGGTAAAGGGTTTTTCCGCGTGATTTTGTATAATGATCCGCGGCTTTCTTCCAATCGCCAGGCGCAGCAGTATTACCTGTAAAGGAAAATGCAGGCTTTGTATAAATACTATATCGGGTTTTAATTGTTTAATGAGTCGGTTTAATTTTAGGGGAACACGCAATTCTGCCTTATTAAAGCGCTTGAATATATAATGCACCCCATTTTTAAAGTATTTACCCTCATAATCTATTTGTTCAATACTTATTATCTCATTATTTGCAGCCAATGCTTCCAATATGCCGGTATATGCCCTTATCCGGGTTACCCATGCTTCAGGATCCTTGTAGGTACTGACTTTTATGTAACTGGTAAATACAAATTTCATAAAAACAGGGGCATATTTTTAATTGCTTGTTACAGGAAAAACTACTTCGGGATAATACTCTTCTATCTGTTTCATCAGCCGAGGCAAATCGCCCTGCACATATTTACAGGCGCCATTAATGTATATCTTGCTGAATTCTTTTATATCGGTCCCGGTTAGCTGGCCGAGCATCGTTTCATCAAACAGCCTGATATGCTCGTCATAAATAACTAATAATATATCTGCCGGATCGGTTGAAAAAAAAGATTCAAAAGGTGTTTCCCATTCCCTTTTTTTGGCTACAACAAATGCCGGTTTATTATCGGCAGATGTTTGTGTAACAGCGGGGTTTAAATGTAGCGAATTATATAGTTCATTATCGGTCAGCATTTTTGTTTTTCGAGCCAAACGGATGTGTTCCCATATATTCCAGTTGCCGGTAAGGGTAGAGTCTGTTCCAAACAGGATGGTAGTATGATTTTTTAATTGATCCACGCGGGCTGTTTTATTCAACAAAAAATAGTTCGATGCCGGGCACCATATCAATGCTTCAAACTTTTGGGCTTGTTTTTCTGTCATAGCTACACCATGTACCCCTATCAGTTTTCTGTTCAAAAAGTTCCAGTTTACCAGCTCATCAATTTCTTGGTTAGATTGCGGGTCGCTGCCTTCGCCCACATGTATCACCACCGGCAATTTTCTTTTTAGCGGATTATTCAATTTTATTTTCCACATTTTTTCAAACTTTACCGAATGCAAACTATGGCCTTGCTCTACATTAATTAACGGGTTAGGTACGGTTAACCGTTCGCCATGGTTTAATACGGTTGTGACCCCGCCTAATAAGTTTTTAAATATGCCCCAGCTGGTACGCAAAGCCAGGGGCACCTTTAAAACAGCCGCTATTTCAGGTTTGTAGTTTTTATGAATATACGCTCCCCACTCGGTATAATTATTATATATCCTATCGCCCAGTTGCGGAAATAAATTAAAATCTAAATGATCGTGCGAGTTAACTAAACCGGGAAAGATAATAGCGTTATCAAAAGTTAACTTTATAGCATCGGCAGCAGGGCCTTTTATAGGAATTATTTTGCCATTTTTGATTTGTATATTAACGGGGCCTTCGCCGGTTAGGGTTGTGACATTATTTAATATCATGGCCTCTTCTCAAATGGATGCCGTATATGATGCGTGAATCCTTAAATTTCTCATATACAGGTAATGCATCTTTAGCAACATAATAATGCTTTACCGATTCATCGATTATTCTTTCCAGTTTGTTCACTACATAGAAATTATTTTGCATCAGTATACTTTCAATATCTTGCACATAATGTACAAAATTTTGAATACATATATTGTTACTATTATGCCGGAAGGTTCTTTTTCCGCCAAATGCCAGCGCGTTTGGATGAAAATCGGTTATTATAATGTCTGCCTTATGCTTTAATATGCGGCACCATGCCCGTAATGCTTCCTCAATATTTTCAATATGTGCAACAGTAAGCGTTGATAGCAGCATATCATAAGCGCCCGTGTTGATATCTGCAAATAAGTTATCTGTTATTTGATAGGTTTGCGCCTTAGGGAACTTTTGCTCCAAACGCCTGAGCATTCCTGCAGAAACATCAAAACCGGTTATGCCCGCGGGTTTACTTTTTAAAATTTTAGGCCAATGCCTGCCGGTACCACAACCTATATCTGCAACTTGCTTGCCGGTTAAATTTACTTCGCTTAGTAATTCTGAAAATACAGCTTCATCCATATCAAGCATCAGGTTACCCGGCTGCGCGTCATAATTTTCTGCCCACAGGTCATACGCCTCAACTGACCCTTTTTCTTTTACCCCGGGATGGAAATAACTTTTATGAATAATTTTTTTTAAAGCGTTTATCACTGTATTGAAAGGGTTTATATTAGTTATCACAATATTCATGCCTTATAATTATGGGCGGTTATATTAAAATTACGTACTGATATTTATAAAGGTTGCCATATTAATTTATTTCATTTGGAAGGCAACCTTTATTTAATAACGGGCGTAATTACCTTTGATTATTGTAATTACCGAATAGTTTTAATTTCTCTATGGCGGTGGGTTCCGGCTCATCGCTATATAATTAGCAGTAAATAAAAGTATTAAAAAAACAAACCAAAATTATATTAACCTTTTAAACTTTTTAACAAAAATTGACCTGAAACATTTAAAAATTGTATTAATAATGGCGATTCTGACAGGGCTATGTTCCTGCCGGAAGAACCTGCTGGACGTACAGCCAACGAATTTGCTGACCT
>CAISKH010000309.1 GCA_903885865.1 uncultured Mucilaginibacter sp. | reverse complement strand
CTCAATTTTTAAAAATGAAACATTTTTTATACACAGTTCTGTTAGCCGGCATCAGTGCCCTGGCTTTTGGACAGGAAATTCCCTATGATGCAAACGGACGTGGACTAAGTTTCCCCCCTGATTATTCTTTTGCAGGCTCAAACCTTAAAGGATGGCATACAATGGGCAATGCTCCATGGCAGGCACAAAACGGCGAAATATCTGTCAATGCCAATGGCGGACCGGCACTGTTGGTTTATGATCGTTCTTTTCAGGACGTGGCTGTTCATTTTTTGATGAAAGCACCTGCAGGAAGTGAGAGTGGAGTAATTGTCCGTTTAGAAAAAACCGCTGATGGTTATAAAGGCATATTGATGGCTGTAAAGGATGATGTAGCCGCGTCATACCGCATTACATTGGATGCACAGGGAAAAGAACTAACCCGCGAAAAATTAAGAGTAGCTGGAAACTTAATACGTGTAGCTCCTAAGCCACCTGCAAATGCACCTGCCGCTAATAATGGCCAGCGCCGTGGCAATGGGGGCGGGCGCCCGGCCGGCCCGACGGACCTGCCAATGAAGGCGGCGTCCGGGGCTATAGTACCCGGTGAATGGAATCAGTTTGAGGTAGTTATTGACTTCAATATCATACGTAAATTTATAAATGATACCTTCGACCCTACCGGCGGCGCCACAGATGATAATGTAGAAAGAGGCGGCCAGGGTTATGGCCCTATAGCCCTATATGCAGGAGGTACCGGCACCGTGCAGTTTAAAGATATTAAATATAAGGACGAGCATATAATGTACACGCCGAAAGAAGCAAGTGCGCCCCGCTGGAAAGCACAGCGTATCAGTGATATGTCTTATTCGTTCAGCGCGGCAATTGCAGATTTTAATCATGATGGTATAATGGACGTTGTGGCCGGGCCATATATTTATTTCGGACCCGATTTTACCCATTACCAGGAAATTTCTTTTGCACAAACCTATAATCCTTCCACACAGTTCCCTTCAACAAATTGCGAGTATGCTTTTGATGTTAACGGCGATGGATGGCCCGATGTGATCGTTGGTGCAGGAGGCATGACGGTGTATATTAACCCAAAAGGAGAATCGCGCCGTTGGGATAGTTATAAAATTGTGCAGGGAGGCGTAGCTGAGGTTACCACCATCGCGGATATTGACGGTGATGGGAAGCCGGAAATTGTATATGGGGCAAACGGCGGTGTTTACTATGCTAAATTTGATCCGGCTAATCCTTCAAAACCATGGACACAACGTCGGGTATCAGGCGCAGGTTATTATGTGGGACATGGCATTGGTGTTGGAGATATTAACGGCGACGGCCGGCCGGATATATTGAACCCGTATGGCTGGTGGGAACAACCCGCCAAAGAGTCGGTTACAGATACAACAAAATGGAAATTTCATCCCCAGGCATTTGGCCGTTACGGGCATTATAACTTCGCCGGGGGCCTCGGCGGGAGTGTAATGGGTGTTTACGATATAAACGGCGATGGTTTAACCTATGTGGTAACCGCTTTAAATGCGCATGGCGCCGGCCTGGCTTGGTTTGAACAGAAACGCGATAAAGCAGGTAACATAAGCTTTGTGCCCCACATGATCATGGACGATTTTTCGAGTAAAAATGCCGGTGGCGTTACCTTTACTGAGCTGCACGGTACCAATTTTGCCGATGTGAATGGCGATGGTATACCCGATTTTATTGCAGGTAAACGTTACTGGTCGCATTTAGACAGCTATTTTGATCCTTATCCATATGGACCAGATGTTGTATATGCATTTATAACGGTAAGGGATAAAAAGGCTCCGGGTGGGGCACGGTTTGTTCCTGAACTGATACATAACCGTTCGGGCGCAGGTTCTGATGTAACCGTAGGGGATTTGAACAATGACGGCAAAATCGATGTTATTACCTCGTCCCGCCGCGGTACCTACATATTTTGGAATCAAACAAAAAGTAAGGGCAAGGCAACAGCTTCGGCAAAACCGACAGTAAAATCTGCAGCCCCTGCCCCTGTTAAAACGGCTCCGGCAAAAAAATAAAAACTGCTACCATCCAAACAAAAAGCTGTATTG
>CAISKH010000308.1 GCA_903885865.1 uncultured Mucilaginibacter sp. | reverse complement strand
CTGGTTTTAATCACCATAAATGAAAAAAATATTTTTTATATTAAATATTGTACTTGGGGTTACTTTTATATCAGGTAAAGTAAGGGCGCAATCTATTCCAGTTGGCACACCTGTTTTAGATGATTATTACCGAAGGATGCAGTTATTAGGTAAAGTTGATTCAAATTTATCTTTTACAGTTCGCCCTATTTTCCCCGGTTCCTCTTCGGAGATTCATGATATATATGATTCGGACAGTACTGTAAAGCACGATTATTGGAGGGTATCAGGCCCCGTTAGTTTTGCCAGTGGTCACGGAGTTTTTCAAATATTACCTTTAACCTGGCAACAGCAATTTAATTCTAATCATCCTTATGGATGGAATGATGAAGCCATGATCCCGGCTAAAGGCTATCAAACAATGATAAGCGGCGGCTTTTTTATTAAGTTTGGGCCGTTAAGTATACAGTTGCGCCCCGAATATGTTTATGCAGCTAATCCTGATTTTAACGGGTATGCTTCCGGTCATACAGGCCTGGATTTAGCAAATTATTATTTTTACCACAACACAATAGACAATCCCGAACGTTTTGGCAATATTCCCTATAATAAAGCTTTTTGGGGTCAAAGCAGCATAAGGTTAACATTCGGCCCCGTATCCATAGGTTTATCAAACGAAAGCTTATGGTGGGGACCGGGTATTCGCAACGCCTTAATACTAAGTGATAATGCCCCAGGATTTAAACATCTCATATTAAATACTGTTCGTCCTATAAAAACGGCTGTCGGATATTTTGAGGGCCAGGTAATTGCAGGGCGTTTGGATGGCACAACATTTCCTCCGCTTGCGGTTACTGCCTTACCCGATGGAACGAACCTGTATGTGCCTAAAGAAAACGACTGGCGTTATTTTACCGGCTTTAATATTAATTATCACCCTAAATGGATTCCTGGCTTAACTTTCGGTCTAACAAGGACATTTGATGCCTATTACAGCGATGTTAAGGCAAATGGAGGTTTTAAAGCTTATGTTCCTTTCTTTTTCCCGTATTCAAAACAGGCCACTAATAATGCCCAAGGCATTGCTGTTGGCGACCCTTTTCCAAGAGATCAGTACACTTCGTTCTATGCCAGGCTGTTATTTACAAAGGCCCAGGCAGAAATTTACTTTGAGTATGGTTTAAATGATAACGCTTATAATTTAGCGGATTTTATAGGGGCACCCGATCATTCGCGAGCTTACATACTCGGTTTGCGAAAGATGCTTTCAATAAATGGCTCTAAGGATCAGCATATCTTATTCAGCGGAGAAATTACCCAGCTCTCACAATCTACAGACCGATTGGTAAGAAATTCCAGCGGATGGTATATACATTCCCAGGTAACACAAGGCCAAACCAATGAAGGCCAGGTTCTTGGCGCAGGAACAGGGTCGGGTGGGAACCTGCAATCAATGGATATTAGTTGGGTATCAGGATTGAAAAAACTGGGTATAGGCATTGAACGATATGAGCATGATGTTGATTTTTATGAGGCTTATTTACCCGATATAAATGGAAATAGTAGAACCTGGGTAGATTTCGCCTTTGCCCTGCAAGGAGAGTGGAACTACAAGAATTTAATATTTAACGCTAAGCTGCAGGAAATTAAATCCTTAAACTATGAATGGATATTGAAAGATTATGTTCCCGGTAATTATTATATACCGCATAATGATGCATATAATTTTCATGGCGAACTGGGAATAACCTTTAGGTTTTAGTTTTTTTACGAGTCAACAATATATAAAAACTAAACATTAATCCGGACAATAGTATACCCGATAGTATGGCTATAGAATATTTAAGCCTATTTTTCTTTAAGGGCAACTCAGGCTCATCAACAATTTGAACAGTTGGCGTTTCTTGCGAGAGCATAGTTTTGCTGGCTTCCAGGTTTTTAACCGTTTCGGAATAATTAGTAGATAGCACAATCTTATCACGCTCCTTTATCTCAACGTTAGCGGTGGGGGCGGTGTAAGCCGGATTTATATCTAAAGTGCCTTGGTTTGCAGCGGCGGCGGTATAGGTTTTACTGGTCAAAATTGCGCCAATACTATCTGCACGTTTTTGTAACCGGTTCACATTATCTCTTAACCTTTTGGTTTTGGTACTGATAAAAAAATCTTTTGATTGATCGAGCATTCTGAGGCAAAAAAGCTGAGCCAGTTTCTCATCTTTCATGGTCGCGTCAACCTCAAAAAACCCCAACTTTTTATCGGTCTTAGTAATTCCAAAATCGTCTATTAAAATTAATTCGGTCATTTCATGCAGTAAGCTATCCTGTAATCGGGTGTTATGGATACCATTTAACGGGAAACGTATTATCTTTCCATCGGGGCTATATTTTAACCATTTTTTGTCCAGTTTATTTACGGCGGCATAACGGTCGGCAAGCGTTTGGGTGCTATCATAAGCTGTTAAAAGTGTTGCCTTTATTAGTTTATGGCTTTTTATTAGTTCTTCTACGTTGTCGCCAGCAAGTACGCCACTGGCGCCGCCTAACCCATTCAGGTTAAACCCGGCCAATCCCGCCAAGGCCGATAAATCACTGCCGCCCCCGCTTGATTTTGAATCATCTACTACAAAAGTTAATCTTGCTGTATAGGTAGGTGTCCACAACCAGGCTGTTGACGCGCCCAGCAGCGCTCCGGTAATTAAAACCAATGCCAATGCCTTCCTGAATGAGAAAATGTATTTAATATCACCTAAGCGATCGCTAACCAATTTTTTAAGTGAGAATTCCGGCTCGTATGGATATTGCGAATTTTCCTGGTCCATGTTATAAGTGTAAAATAGCAATAATACTTACTATTGCGGTTAACGCCGCGGCTATACCGCTTATATCGCCAAGGCTTATTCTAATTTTACTATCTGGAGTTTTTTCAGGAACAACAATTTTACTTCCGGGTTTTACTTTAGGATAATGGCGGAAAAATAAAAAGTGCCTCACTGGTTGGTTTAAACCATCAGGATATTGAATATAGGCGCCTTTTAACCGGGCGTTCTCTGTGGTGCCTGCGGCTGCATTAATATAGTATTTAAACCGCCCTCCGTTATAGCTTATATATTGCGGATTATTTACAGCCCCCGATACCTGGACATATAAAATAACGCGGGGCACATACACGCTATCGCCGGGTAATAATACCATGTTCTTGTTTTTAGACGGGTCATTGCTTTTATCAGCAAGGTCAAGATTTACACGGATACCTTTTCGGTAAACCTGGGTATTTTCAAGTGAGCCATAAGGGGTAATTCCCCCTGCCTGGTTTAAAAAGTCAAGCGCCGTTTCGTCGTTTCTTTGAACGGGATAATCTGCCGGAAATGCCACTTCACCCTTAACTTTTACATATCCTAAAGAACGGTAATTAACCAAACGCGGAACATTAATAATATCCATTGGCTGTAGTTCAATATTTTGATTTGCATCGCTTTTAATGGTCATATCCACCGTAAATGTCCTCATTACCTGATTGGCTACACTATCTGATTCATTCTTTATCATTCTTGATACTTCAACATGATGATCAGCGGCTTCATCAGCAAAACCCCCGGCCATTGCTATCGCGTCGGCCAATTTAAGGCCCTTGCGGTAGGTGAAGGTATTTGGCATCCTTACAAATCCCTGAACAAATACTTTTTGATTTGATGTAAAAGCAACACGGTCGAAAATTACTACCGAGTCTTCCCTTAATAATGGGAAATCATTTTTTCCGCTTACGATCTCACTTGGAACAAAAGGAATGGCAACCTTTTCCAGATCGGGCATTGTGCGGTTAATAATGCCCCGCTCCATATAGGCATCAGGTTTTAGCCCCTGGGCCTTTTTTAACAATTCGGCTAAAGTTAAACCTGCGGTGAGCTCATATACATCAGGGCGGTAAACGGCCCCTTCCAGCACAATCCTGTTGGTGTACCGGTTGGTTACCGCGCCAATGCTTACCATATCGCCGCTATGCGGAATGTAATTTGAAAACATATTTGCCGGCACACTCTTTACTTCGTGCTGCAGATCATTTATCTGATCTACGTTAGCCATGCCCTTATAGGCAACATCAGTAAAACCGCCGGCATACCTGATCAGGTCTGCCAGTGTTTCATTATCTTTTAATTCAAAAAGATAGGGATTTTTCACTTCACCGCTAATACCTACTCTCTTTTTATAAACAGGAATATTGATCACATCCTGATCTTCAAGTCGTATATTCTCGTCTATTCCATTCTGCAAAAAATCATAAAAATCTACAATTTTATAAAGCTTTTTATTTCTTATTATTTGGATGTTTCTTAATGAACCATTTTGATTTGGGCCACCTGAATAATATAAAACATTAAACAAGCTGGAGAGCGAAGAAATGGTATAGTTTCCGGGCGTATTTGCCTCGCCGTTTACAGTTACTGTAATACTGCGTGTATCACGCAGGTTTACAGCCAATTGAGTTTTTCCCGAGTTTAATGCCGGGTAAACTTTGGACATTTTTCTTTTAATTATACTGGTAGCCTGTTCAATAGTGAATCCGTTTAATTAAACTATCCCTGCATGGCCAATCAATAAATTACCGTCCGGACTAATATTTTGCTGTACTTCAGTTTCATTTAACCCGGTTGTGAGTACGATCAATTCATCTCCCGGGCCTAATACATACCCTTTTGGTGTTGGCACTGAAAAATTTGGTTCAAATTTCAGATCTAACTGATTGAAAAGAAACATGCCGTACACCTCCAATTTTTGGGGTTGGGCCGATTTTGTGCGCTTACCAAGATTAGGCATTATTACCGTATCGTTCTTATCTCTTGTAAAATCTATTTTTTTCTTTTGAGTTGATAGCAGATCAGTTTTCTTGTTTTTACTGTTTAAGCCTAATAAGGTCACCCTGTTTTTAAGCATTTCCACTTCGCCCGGAGACATCCCATTTTTAAGTAGGGCACTATAAATTTCTTTTTCAGACATTCCTTTATCTAGTGCTTGTTGCCAATACAGTGTTATTTGGTCGTCGGTATATTGGCTTATTTTTGCATTTGATATATCAACCGGGGCCGTTTGCTGAGCCGCGGCCCGTTCTGAAAACACCGTCAAAGCAAAAAATAAAATATAAAAAAGGTATTTAATTCGCATGTAGAAATTGATATTAAACTTAATGTGCAAATATAAAATATTATATCAGTCTGCTACTATATTAACAAACAGCTCTAAGTTAACGGTACAAGGCATTAAAACTTATAAACCGGGGATAAGTTTTTGTAAGCCTTCAAAATGTTTTTCGGTATTAATAAGCAGGTTAATATGCAACTGCGCATTTTTACCCATTTGTAATATTAAGTTATTATCAGCATATAGCGACCCTATCAGATCAGCAAGTTGCTCATCATTACCCGGTTCAAATAACAAACCTGTTTGGTTATTTATTACCATTTCTGGTATTGCCCCAATAGCCGAACCTATAACCGGCTTACCTAAAGCCATGGCCTCAACAACGGTAAAACCTAAAACTTCATAGCATTCTGAAGGGCATATCAAAAATTCTGATCCATTAATAATTTGGAGTGTTTCTTGTCGGTCTTGTTTGCCTAAAAACAAAACATTATTTAGTTGATGTGTTTGTTTAAATGCTTTTAATTCTTCCTCTTGTGTGCCGTCTCCAACTATTTTCAATGGAATATCTTTATGCTTTTGCATGGCCATGAGTAATGTATGCACGCCTTTTATTTTTTCAAGCCTTCCCACAAAAACCATATATTTTTCATTGTTTGGCCTCCCAGATAGTTTTGCTTTTTCAATAGCCGCATAATTATATCCATGATATAGCTGAACCAGTTTTTCGTTAAAAAAACTAAATTGTTTGTATTTTTCGTACTGAAAAATAGAAGCACATACATAATGATCAACATATGCATAATAGTTGAGGTACTTATGTACGTAGTTTTCTAAGGCAGCAACTGTGCTTGCCAGGTACGAGCCTTTTTTACAAGAGTGGGTAATGCAATTATAAAATGCCCCACCAATGCATCTTTCGCAAATTTGCCCATGACTGACGAATATACTGTCCGGACAAATAGGCGTATATTCATGTAATGTCCAGATAATGGGTATGTTTTTTTCTTTTAAAATCTTTAAAATGGTAGGCGTAATGTAATGGTGGATGACATTAATATGCGCAAAATCTATTTTAACCGTCGATAAAAGTTTTTCAAGGTTTCTCTGTGCCTCCATAGAATAAATGCTTTTCATAACAACTTTTACGCCAGTTACCAAATTGCGTTTATCAGCTTTCTTATAATCAATGTTTTCTATAAAATAATCGTTATAATCGGAAGGATAGTTTCTGTCATCTTTCATTGAAAATGGAATAACATGGTGCCCTTTCTGCTGATATAGATTTACCAGGTTTTCAACATACGTCCAGTCTCCTCCGCTTGGGTACCACGTCCAGTTTACAACAAGAATATTCATTTTAGCTATTTAAATAATGTTAAAATTGTATGGATTTTTTGGTTAACATTAAAGCCTGCAAAGTCCAAAGATGCTTGTAATTAACGATAATTGTTAAAATATTTCATTTTTTAATATTTCGTAATTTTTAACCACATCTCTTAATTTTGTTGCATTTTCACCTTTTGAGAAAACATAACAATGCTTGTAAAAGCGATATCAAATAATTAGTATTGCGCAATTCTGCATTTTCTTTCCGGAGTTAATGAAATTAAAATATATGCTTGAAAATTTCGCAATTAAAATTTCTACACGAAACAGGCAAAAGAAATACGTTTTTTTTTTAGAACAAATGCAACCTCATAAGGATACCAAAATTTTGGATGTAGGTTTCACTGACGACGATGTATATCCAGGGGTTAATTTTCTTGAAACTAATTACCCCTATAAAAAAAATATAACCGGGCTTGGAATGGAGGAGGGATCAACATTCAAGAAAAATTTTCCGGAGGTAAAAGTTGTAGTATATGATGGAAGTTATTTCCCTTTTGCTGATAACGAATTTGACATTGCCTGGTCAAACGCTGTAATTGAACATACAGGTAGCCGAGATAAGCAATTACTTTTTCTTAGCGAATTAATTAGGACGAGCAAGAGCATTTTTATTACTACCCCAAATCGTTGGTTTCCTATTGAGGTGCATACCAGATTGCCTTTTTTTCACTATTTGCCCAAAAAATATTTTGATAGAATTCTTTGGATTATAGGTAAAGGATGGGCAGCTGGCGCGTACATGAATTTACTCAGCATAAATGATATGAAAAAGATGTTAAAAGAGCTTAACATTAAAAATTACACTATTAAAAAAAATAGGAAATTCTTTTCAACAATGGATTTTTTTTTAATTGTAAAAAAGGAATAAAAAGCGATAATGCAAGATCGGTGATTTTTACCTGGTCATTTTTTTTATAATCAATATTGTAAAAAAGTTAAAATGATGCACCTTTTGGGGTGCATCATTTTGCTATGTTTCAACATACATCTAATCTCCCCGCTCCTAATGGCACACACTGTTTTCAGCAATAAAATTCTTTTTTAACTAACTGTTTTTTATCGCATAAAAGCATAGTGCATTAATTTATTGATAAAACGAAACAAAATTCAACCACGCTTGTATTATTTAAAAATGTTCATATTATTTTATATAAAACAATACATGCCCTAATGCAAATTATCATTTTTTAAGTTTTATCT
>CAISKH010000307.1 GCA_903885865.1 uncultured Mucilaginibacter sp. | reverse complement strand
TCACTGTCGGCATCTAACACGCCAACCACTTTATTATTATAAAATAGAGGCACCACAATTTCAGACCGTGAAGCAGAGCTACAGGCAATATGCCCCGGAAATTCATCAACATCAGGTACGATCAGTGTTTTTTCCTGTTGCCAGGCAGTACCGCATACTCCCTTCCCTTTCGCTATACGGGTACAGGCCACCGGCCCCTGGAACGGGCCTAGTACCAATTCCTCACCTTTCACTAAATAAAACCCCACCCAGAGCCATTTAAACTGCTCCTTTAAAGCCGCGCATATATTGGCAAGGTTGGCAACCATGTCGGGCTCGCCGTGCAGCAGAGCGGCTATTTGGGGTACCAGCGACCTGTATTGTTCTTCCTTATCAGTTGAGGTGGTAATTTGTAGGTCTTCTGCCATTCAGCAAATGTAACGATGAGGGTTTGAAAGTAATCAAGTTAAATCTCATATTTAATCTTTTATTTAGCAAAAGGATTAATTTTAATAACCATGAGAATAATAGCCGAACTCCCCCACCCCGAATTTAAAATATCCATCTTCTACATGAACCAAAAGTTTATTGTTAAAATAGAGCGGGGCGTATTAGAGCAAAGTTATAAAATAGCCGAGATGGATGTAACCGATGGCGTTAACAGCATTTTCGAATTGCTTGACGAAGAATTTTTAAAAACAGTTTCGGCACGTTTTGCAGAAATGGGAAAGGATTTTAACGCAAGCTACCATCGCTACAACTATTAGTGTATGTAAATCATGTAAATGATTGATTATTAATCATGTAAAACCACCATATTTTAAAAACAAAATTATATTTGGCAAAATAATATATCGGATCGGTTTGTAACATTTATCACAGAATATAATTTTGTTTAAATAAATAAAGTGCTATTTTTCAAATAGTTAATAGCATTATCTCATTTTATAATCTAAGTAGATTATAGAACAATGTCGCGACCCGCTGCTATCGCACATTTTTTGCAAAAAATAAAGATTATTATTGTTTCGCATTAATGTTAATTAAACCCTCAATGAAATTATCGCGTATCAATTTATTTTCAGGGCGGTTGCCTGTCCTGGTATTACTGTCTTGTTTAGCAATAGCCATGCTGCTGCTTCCCTCCTACGTGTTCCGGAAAAATGAGGCGGTTAAAAATGACGACCCAGTGCCGACTATAACGCTGAACGCACAACAAGTGGTTACCGACCTGCAAGCGCCACTGGATATGGCTTTTGCCCCCAATGGCGATATTTTAGTGGCCGAACTAACCGGGAAGATCCGTTTGATAAAAAAAGGCAAGCTAATGGACGCACCCGTATTGGATATTCACAGTAAGCTGGTGAATATTAACATGGGTTTTGATGTACGGGGCATATTAGGCTTTACAATAAGCCCAAAGTTCAGTACTGATAGGAAAGTATATGTATTTTACTGCGCGTCTCCCACAGCGCTTAAAACTGATCATAAAGATGTAGTGGCTGAATATACATTATCTGCAAATTCAACCCCGGTTGACCCGAATAGCGGGCGGATAATATTTACTTCGGATAGTCCGCAGCAAGGCAATAACGGCGGCTGTTTAAAATTTGGGCCCGATGGTTATTTATATGTTTCTATGGGCGATGGCGGTGGTGGCGGCGATAAGCATGGGCCCATAGGTAACGGACAGAACATGAATACCCTGCTTGGTAAAATATTGCGTATAAATGTAAACAGCGATTCAACCTACACTGTGCCGAAGGATAATCCATTTGTAAATAAACCCGGCACAAGGCCTGAAATATGGGCTTATGGCATACGTAATGCATGGAGATTTTCTTTCGACAGGGTAACTAAGCAGCTTTTTGCCAGCGATGTTGGAGAAAGCACCTGGGAAGAAGTTGATATTATTGAAAAAGGTGCAAATTACGGCTGGCGCATAGCAGAGGGGAACCATTGCTTTAACCCTAAACTAAACTGCGACATTACCGGGATAACCAAACCCATAGCGGAATATGGCCACCACGATGGTGTATGCATTATTGGCGGTTATGTTTATGAAGGGAAACAATTGCCCGCTATAAAAGGCAAGTATTTTTTTGCCGACTGGACAGGGCCGATATTTTATCTACAAAAAACCGGGGAAGAATGGCAGAGAGGTAAAGTTACCTTGCAAAATTACCCGGCGAATTTAAAAATAAACAGTTGGGGCGAAGATCCGTCCGGCGAAATATATGTAATAGCTACCCCTGACCAGTCGCCGGCAAATACAAAGGGTACTATTTATAAGATTGTGAAATAGACAGAGGTTATTTGGTTGATGGTTATTAAGTTATTGCCTGTTACCTATCCTAACAACCAATAACCTAATAACAATCCACCATTATTATTGCGGTGAAGTTGGGCGCGTTGCTGTAAGCGCGATCAGCCCTTTAAACATTTTACCCCCATCTCCGGTTAACCGCATGTAATAATCTGAGGAGCAGGCTGTGCCATCTTCATCAAGCGTAACGAACCCGCCTCCTACAGGGGCATATGCTGCTGTAGGGGCTGTTTTAACAATTTGATTGCCTTCATTAAATTCGTCAAACATAGAAATATAAATTCCCTGGCAACCCAGCCTTGTCATATTATAAAATTGCCTCCACATAAAATCGCCATGGGCGCGTTGGTGTACCGACAGATCGCCCGGTAATACGCAGGGCTGATAATCAATATTGTTGGCATTGCAGTAAGCCTGGTCGGCCAAATTTATATTAGTATAAAAACTATCACTATCGCCGGCGTTGCCAATTCTGCCTACCATCCAGGGTGATAACATATTGAAAGCATTGTACACGCCTAAGAAACCCGGCTGTGAATCACTAGTTTGGGCAAGCCAATGTGTGGGTACACCGCCAATAATATAAACCCCCTGACTTTTAAACCAATTGATCACATCCAAACATGCAGTAGTAGTAAAGGGATGATTGGCATCGTTAAAGCCAAATCCCCAAATACATACCACGGGTTTTCCATTTTGTTTAGCGTATGCGGATGATGTAGTGTATAAAGACATTTTTGTGGTCCAGTCGGTCTTTATCTGGGTTTGCATATTGGTCCAGCCGCTTACATCATACATGATATAAAATTTGCGCCCGTAAGTTTCCGCCGCAGTTTTTACTTTAGCTGTAATAGCATCCCGAACCGGGCCCTCCGAACCGGTTGGATTAAATCGCTGCAGCGCCGCGCAATCAATATTATTTTGCTGCATCCATTGAAACTGGATATTTACAGTTTGGTCTGTAAAAGAAGAAAATAATGCCGCAGGATGCCCGTTGCCCAGGTTTGCAAAAGCCGTTGGGTAAGTAGAAGTATAATCACGCACATCGGGCCATGCTTTTATGCTGATATTAGCGGGTGAGGGTATTTGCGACTGGTTCTGCGCCCAGTGC
>CAISKH010000306.1 GCA_903885865.1 uncultured Mucilaginibacter sp. | reverse complement strand
CCCCCAAATTTTAATGGCAAAGCGTGAAGTTGATATTGTGATCATATCTGATGTGCATTTGGGCACCTACGGCTGCCATGCCAAAGAATTGCTTAAATATTTAAAAAGCATTAAACCAAAAATGCTGATACTGAATGGCGATATAATTGATATATGGCAGTTCAGCAAATCGTACTGGCCCGAAGCGCATATGAAAGTGGTGCGCCGCATACTTAAATTTGTTACCGAGGGCACACCTGTGTATTACCTTACCGGCAATCACGATGAAATGCTGCGCAAATTTGCCGATTTTAACCTGGGCTCGTTTCAGTTGCTCAATAAGATCGTACTGAAAATCGACGGCAAAAAAGCCTGGATATTTCATGGCGATGTGTTTGATGTAACCATGCAATACTCAAAATGGCTGGCCAAGTTAGGCGCTGTTGGTTACGATATACTGATATGGATGAACAGCGTTACCAACTGGTTTTTAACAGCAATAGGCAGGGAGAAAATGAGCTTTTCGCAAAAGGTAAAGGCGCGTTTTAAGGATGCGGTAAAATTTATTAATGAGTTTGAGCAAACCGCCGCCGATCTTGCGGCAGCAAAGGGCTATCAATATGTAATATGCGGCCATATTCACCATGCCGAGATAAGGGAAATGACAGCTACCGATAATCCCGGCAAAGTATTATACCTCAATTCGGGCGATTGGGTAGAGAGCCTTACCGCGCTTGAGTATCATAACAAAAAGTGGGAAATATTTAAATACGACCCGGCGAACTTTAAAAAGGACGATGATACGGATGATACTACCGATGCCGAGGACCTGGATGCCAAACTGGATGTAAATCTTTTACTCGAAAGATTTAAACAGGAAGCGCACTAAGGAAAATATTATTATTCTGGTATACCAATTTTATCTTCCAGCCCATTTGCAGTAACCACAACCATAATCTTTTTGCTACAGAGATCATTCACCATTTCCTGCCAATCTTTTATGCCTAAACTGGCACCGTGAAAACCGAATGATCTTTGTTCGCCCCGTATGACTTTTAACTGTGCATCGGCTGTTGATCTATAAGTTGCACTTAACAATTGAATTTCTGTTATCTCACTCAGATTATAATGAATTTTCATAAACGGTAAAAGGTAATTTTTTACAATAAATTCATTGTCTGCTATCTCAAAATAAAAAGCGTCTTTAACAGTAATTAAATATCCAATAACAATAAATATCCAATAACCATTTATTCCATCAATATTATCGGAAGCAATAGCAATTCCGCCAAAAATTAGTATTATTATTAGTGGTACTAAATTGTTTGAATTAAATATCTTATTTCCGGAATAGGTCATTAGGCTTACAATTGATGATGTGAGGGTAATATTTATACAATTGCAAACAAATATGAATATGATGCATAGCCTTTATAAGTAATCTTTGTTAATTTGGCTCCGCTTACACAATGAAGATATTATACGCCATACAGGGAACCGGTAACGGGCACATAAGCAGGGCACGCGAAATAGTGCCGCTGCTTCAACAGTATGG
>CAISKH010000305.1 GCA_903885865.1 uncultured Mucilaginibacter sp. | reverse complement strand
GCAACGCCAATATGGATATGCTCGTTATAACGTATCTTATCGCCCAGCCATGATGAATTAATGGCAGGGTGTTGTTTTAATGCCACGGCGCAAGCCTTGAGCACAAAATCATTAAATGATATTTTAACCGGGGCAACCTCGTTTATTTTATTACGCGCCGCAATGGCCTGGTCCATATCGATCGACATGGTTACATAAAAATGCGGGGCGGTAAATAAACTTTCTGAAAGGCGCTTGGCAATAACCTTACGCATTTGCGAAACCGGTTTCTCGGTAAATTTCTCTTCGCCGGTAAAGGTTGGTAGTGTAACAGGAGCGGCAGGAGCAGTGGCAGCTGGCTTGGCATCACTGCTGCCAATGCTTGGTGCGGCTACTTTAGCATCGCCCGGTTTATACTCTTCTACATCTTTCTTCACAATACGGCCGCCTTCGGCTGACCCTTTTACGGCATTAATATCTATGCCTTTATCTTTAGCAATTTTGCGTGCCAGCGGCGATGCTTTTACACGGCCATCGCCATTGGTTGTTTCGGTTTCTGCAGCAGGGGCGCTTTCAGCGGCAGGCGCAGCTTCGGCAGTGGCGGCTTTAGCAGCCGGGGCTGGGGCATCTTGTAATAAAGGTGTAATATCTGTTCCTTCCTTGCCAACTATAGCTATAATGCCGTTAACAGGAGCGGCCTCGCCTTCTTTAGGGCCAATGTATAAAAGCGTGCCGGCTTCGTAGCCTACCACTTCCATCGTAGCCTTATCGGTCTCCACATCAGCCAGCGAATCGTCTGATTTTACTTTGTCGCCAACTTTAAAGTTCCATTTGTTAATGATGCCTTCAGTCATGGTATCACTCAACGCCGGCATACGGATAACCGTTGCGCCCCCCCCGCCCCCTGAAGGGGGTGCTGCAATTGGTGCAGGTGTAGCGGCAGGTGTTTTATCAGCAACAGAGGCCGCTTCTTTTTTCTCTTCCGAGGCCACCGCCGACTCAGTTGCTCCCCCTTCAGGGGGTTGGGGGGTTAATGCCGCTTTATAATCTTCGCCGTCGTTGCCTAAAACGGCAATAACCGCGTCAACCGGAACTGATTTTCCTTCTTCTACCCCAATATATAATAAGGTGCCATCCTGGTACGATTCAAAATCCATCGTGGCTTTATCTGTTTCTATCTCGGCCAGTACATCGCCTGATTTTACTTTATCACCAACTTTTTTATGCCATTTTGCTACAACGCCATCGGTCATGGTGTCGCTCATTTTTGGCATTTTAACTACTTCGGCCATATCCTGTTATGATGAGTGGTTTTATTAAATTTTAACGCGATCAATCCTTAATGTAAGGGTAATCTTTTTGCATATATACGTCAGTATATAATTCTGACGCCTCCGGCCAAGGCGACTCCTCGGCAAACTTTACCGATTCGTCAATTTCCGCCTTTATTTTATTATCAATTTCTTCAAACCACTTTTCATCAGCATACCCGGCTTGTTCTATGGCGTGCTTTATGGTTTCAATGGGATCTTTGGCTTTATAGCTTTCCAGTTCTTCTTTTGTACGGTATTTTTGCGGATCGGACATTGAATGGCCCTTATACCTATAGGTACGCATCTCCAGGAAAGTAGGGCCCTCGCCATTACGCGCACGTTGAGCGGCTTCGTCCATAGCGTTATGTACCGCAACGGGGTCCATGCCATCAACCGGCGATGAAGGAATGCCATAAGGCAGGCCCAGTTTATATATATCAGTTTGTACGGTGGTACGCTCAACCGAGGTACCCATAGCATAGCCGTTATTTTCGCATACAAATATTACTGGGAGTTTCCATAACGCTGCCATGTTAAACGTTTCGCTCAATACACCCTGGCGCACGGCGCCATCGCCCATATAAGCTACGTTTAAAAACCCGGTACTTTTATATTTTTCTGCAAACGCTACTCCGGCGCCCAAAGGGATCTGGCCGCCCACTATACCATGGCCGCCATAAAAATGCTTTTCTTTCGAGAACATATGCATAGAGCCGCCCTTGCCTTTTGAGCACCCTGTTGCTTTACCATAAAGTTCGGCCATAACAGCGTTAGGGGTTACCCCTTTTGCCAGGGCATGGGCATGGTCGCGGTAAGCGGTTATCATGCTATCCTCTTGTTTTAACACAGATATTGCCCCGGCCAATACAGCTTCCTGCCCAATATATAAATGACAAAAGCCCCGTATTTTTTGCTGCCCGTATAATTGCCCTGCTTTTTCTTCGAACTTGCGCATCAAAAGCATTGACTCGTACCACTTCAGATAAGTGTCTTTATTTATTTCGATCGACCCCATTTGTTAAACAACCTTTTTGCGTATAATGCGCAAATCTAATTATATCCTGCAAATTATCGAAACGTTTTTTGAGTGATTGGAGGTTAGAGATTAGAGGTTAGTATCGTAAACACATAGAAGTAAACTTAATTTTTAGCAAATCAGCAATCAATTAAAACGCGGCAGGCCTAATCTTTAATCTCTAATTTTTTATCCACACCAAAAACAAAATGTTAATAAAACCTAACATTTGTTTGCGATTTTGAAAAAAATGGATAGTTTTGCGGTCAACCTTATCGATTGTGTGTAACATAATGGACAATATGTCCGTTAAACAAGAACGAAAAGAGATTAAATGAAGAAAATAGTACTGATTATTGCCCTATTTTTCAGCGTTTTAGCCGTTCAGGCCCAAACAAAAACTGTTCCAAATCAACCGGCGGATAAGCCTGCGGACGAGCAGGAAAGTCTCGCAAAGGATTATTTGTCGCAAATTATGAAGGTGGCATTATCTGCAACCTCAAACATGAAACTTTTTCATTTTGTATACGACTGGATAGGTACCCCGTACCGTTTTGGCGGACATTCAAAAAAAGGTATAGATTGCTCGGCATTTACCAAACAACTATACAGCGATGTATTTAACCTGGATATTAAAAGCAACTCGCGCGATATTTTCAGTATGGTTAACCCGGTTGCCAAGGATGAACTAAAAGAAGGCGACCTGGTATTTTTTAAGATACATAGCCGCCGCATTTCGCACGTTGGTATTTACCTGGGCGATAACCGCTTCGCACATGCTTCATCAGAAGGCGTGAAAATAAGCAGTTTGGATGATGCTTATTACAGCCGCTATTTTTATAAAGGCGGTCGGGTGCTTGAAGAATTTAAAAAGGAACTGGAGCCTTCCGGCGGACAATAACATATCCTCGAAAAAACAAAAAAAGATCCCTTCATAACCGAAGGGATCTTTTTTGTTATAAAGGGTTTTGGGGCTGTCAATTCAGGGCGGCGATTACTCACCCGGACATTTCCGCCTATCGGCGGATCGTCCACCCTCTCTTCCGCAAGCGGTAAAGAGGGTTGTTTTCTTTTGAGGGGTTTGTGCATTGGGTTCCCCTCTCTATTTTAGAGAGGGGCGGGGGTGAGTCGAACGCGCGGCGATTACTCACCCCGCGACCCCGATAATTATCGGGGCGCGACTCTCTCTTCGCCTTTGGCGGAAAGAGGGTTGAAAAAAGTTTTGAATAACATTATCCCTGCGGACGCCCCCCTCTTTCCGCAGGAGAGAGGAGCCGGGGGTGAGTAAACGACGGAGGCTTTCCTTACTAATTATTTTGCCTCATCGCCCGTAGTGCGCACCAGGCTTATGCCGGTAAAAAAGAAAAATACACCTATTATACCTATTACAGTTAAGGTGGTAAAATTACTGTTATGCTGTATTATACACACGCCG
>CAISKH010000304.1 GCA_903885865.1 uncultured Mucilaginibacter sp. | reverse complement strand
AGGTATTGCTGCACTTCGGGGCGCGAGGGGCATAGCCAGCGGTAATAGTTTACATAAGGCGGTTTATCGGCGCACGAGTCGCCTTTGCGGTTCTTGCTGTACCATTCGGGGTGGGTGGTTACCAGGTCGGGCCAGTTCATGGTCCACATCCAGCGGTGGGCCTCCAGGCGTACCGCTTTTGCCGCCCTGAAATGTTTTTCGCTGTCATTCTCAATAAACAACCCGGTTATACCCGCCGCTTTAAATGAAGCGTAGCGGGTTTTCAGGTCGGCCTCTGTATCTTTTTGGTTGGGAATTACCCATACCCAGTTTTTATGTTTCGGCTTTTTTTTATTTGCTGATGCGGCGCTGTTTAAAGGTAGCTGCGCTGCCGCGCCCATCAATAATCCGGCTTTTAAAAACTCGCGTTTATTCATCTATCCGGGTATCAGCTATTACTGAGTTCTAAAATGCGATCAAACTCCTCACGCTTTAATCCCATTACCGATAAGCGCCCCTGCCTTACCAAATGAATATCCTGTAGCGGTTTATCGGCTTTTATTTCTTCCAGCGTAACCGGCCTTTTCAGGCTCTCTACCGGCGCAAGGTCAACCACCACCCAATTTGGGTCGGTAGTGGTGGGGTCCTGGTAAAACTCTTTTACCACTTTGGCGATACCTACAACCTCCTTGCCCTCGTTGCTATGATAAAACAGCACGGGGTCGCCCACCTTCATTTCCCTTAAATTATTGCGCGCCTGGTAATTGCGCACACCATCCCAAAAGGTGCGGCCCTCTTTGTTTAGTTTTTCCCAACTGTATTTTTCGGGTTCTGATTTTACAAGCCAGTAGTTCATGGTTGGTTATATTGTTATGGAGTAAAGCTATTAAAAACCATAAGAAATAAAAAGTACGCTGGTGTAACGTTTTTAAAAAAGAGCAATATTGCTAATCCAACTTCACCTCTATCCCAATCTGCTTCAGCAATAAAGTAGCGTTAAAAGTTTTGCACTCACCTTGTTTCATTTTATAATCAAACAACATTTCGCCGTTTTTTACTTGTATGTCAAAATAAAAGTTGCGTATATAATCCGGGTATTGCTGCTCTAACCGGGCTATCTGCAGGTCGTGGGTAGCTACCATGCCTACCGCCTTTTTCGCTATCAGCTGCTCAATAACCGCTTTAGAGCCCTGGTATTTATCGACCGAATTGGTGCCGCGCAGCATTTCATCTATCAAAAAGAAAACCTTATGCTCATAGCCCACGGCAGCCAGCAGCATTTGCAGGCGGTCAAGCTCGGCTTTAAAGGTCGAGGTGCTTTCGTTGAGCGAATCTTTAATGCGCATATAGCTTACCATCGTCATAACCGATACCTGCATATACGCGGCACAAACCGGCGCACCGCATAAGGCTAGTACGGTATTTATTCCGATAGTGCGCAAAAAGGTGCTTTTACCAGCCATGTTTGAGCCGGTTATGATATCAATTTTATGAGTATCGGCAAGCTCATAATCGTTCAGTACCCTGTTGTTGCTGTTGATTAGCGGGTGGCCAATGGCTTTGGCTGTTAGCGTATAGGCTTCGCCATCTGCAATTTGGGGCATGGCCCAATCGGGGTAATTTACCCGTAACCCGGAAATGCTTGATAAGGCTTCAAATTCGGCGATAACATCAAAGGCTTCTTCCAGGTTTTCATGGTTATCGCGTTTCCAGTTCTCTATAGCAATGATCTGCTTAAGCGCCCAAAGGGAAAACACATTCAGCACAAACCCAACTATCATAATTAAACTATAGCTCAGTTTATTAATGAGCCTGGCCAGCTCCTCAATATTTTTTGCGGTTTGTTTTTCCTTGATCGTTTTAACCAGCGCGGCATTATAAGCCGAATGCCATTCCTCATTTTCTATTTGGTTAAATACAATAGCATAGCCGGCCAATACCTTGCTTATTTTATCGGCAATGAATGATGATTTGACAATATAGCTGCCATTTATAATACTGATGGTCAGGTTTATCAGCGCTAAAATTATCGCGGCCAGTTTAAAAACCGGCAAAAAATAACCCGCTATAAGGGTAGCTGTCAACAAATAGGGAGCGAGTTTAATATACCGCACCAGCCCCTTTTCGCCGGGTAGATTTAAGGGCGTATGCAGGTAATTAAAAAGGCCCTGCAATTGGTTGGCATCTGTATTATTGGCAAATAAAAGCAGGGTTTGCAGCTCCAGTTTCCATTGATTTTTACCTGCTATTT
>CAISKH010000303.1 GCA_903885865.1 uncultured Mucilaginibacter sp. | reverse complement strand
TCCTGTTTATTTTTTGTGTGTTAACTGCTGTTAAGGCGCAGGATTTCGCCTACGGAAAATGGACGTACGATGAACTCGGCATAAAAAAATATAATAAAGACACATCCGCCCACGCCGTAGTTTTAAATGAATACGGGAACGCCAAAATAACTGTTGTAAGCAGTGATAACATCAGGCTTGTTTATGAGTATCATGTCAGGATAAAAATTTTTGACGAGAATGGGTTTAAACACGGAACCGTAGAAATACCTCTTTACATCGGCAATGAAATAGGTGAAGAAGTGGATGACATTAGCGCCGTCACTACCTATACTGATGCCAACGGTGGGGCTAAAACCGAGGAGCTGGACCCTTCAAAAATATTTAAGGTACAGGAAAACAAAAACCACACTACGGTTAAATTTGCAATGCCTGGTTTGCGAAACGGGTGTGTGATTGAATATAAATATAAAATAACCTCTCCTTATTGGGAAGATTTTCATAGTTGGCAATTTCAAAGCGATATACCAAAAATTCATTCGGAATATGAAGCGCATATTCCCGGCTTCTGGACCTATAACGCGGTGTTGAGGGGTGATCTCAAACTTGACAAAGACGTTCATGATCTTGAACTGGAATGCTTTTCAACCCATGGGGCTAAATCTGATTGTTCGCACTTAGTTTTTGGAATGAACAACATCCCGGCATTTGTTGAAGAAGATTATATGACCGCACCCAAGAATTTTATGGCGGCCGTATATTTTGAGCTTTCTGAATTCACAAATCCTTATACGGGGATACACTCCAAAGTCGCCAAAGAATGGGCTGATGTTGATTACCAATTAAAAAAAGAAGATTATTTTGGTGGGCAAATAAAAAAGAAAGATCAACTAAAAGACCGAATTGCCCCCGTTATAGCAGGTAAAATTGATGAATTATCAAAGGCTAAAGCCGTATATGCCTATCTGCAAAAAACAGTTAAATGGAATGATTATTATTCATACGGCAGTAACGATGGTATCCGCAAAGCCCTTGATAAACATACAGGCAACGTGGGTGATATTAACCTCGCTTTGGTCTCTGCATTAAATGCTGCAGGCCTTAATACCGAAGCCGTTTTATTATCGACCCGCGACCACGGTATTGTGAACAAATTGTACCCTGTTATCACCGAATTCGATTACGTGATAGCAAAAGTCAATATCGGCGATAAGAGCTACCTGCTGGACGCGACAGACCCGTTGCTTTCGTTCGGCCTGCTACCCATACGCTGCCTCAACGACCAGGGGCGTGTAATGAGTTTGGATAAACCTTCTTATTGGATTGATATTACCAATCCGCAAACTCAAAGCAGTACCCATACGCTTACCCTCGCCTTGCAGGAAAACGGCAAATTAAAGGGCACTCTTATTAATTACTTTAAAGGGTATGCGGCTTATGCGGAACGAAATGCAATAAAAAAGTTTAATACTACAGATGAGTATGTTGAAAATCTTGATGAAAAGTTAACGAAGGTAAAAATAACTAAATCAGCCATATCAAATATTGATAGTTTAGATATGCCGTTAACGGAAACCTACGAGGTGGAGATAGACGCATTTGATAATTTAAACCATGACAAACTTAGCTTTAACCCATTTATTTTTGATAAGATCATCACCAACCCTTTTAAGCTGGCCGACCGTACCTACCCCGTCGACTGGGGAATGCCTTCGGAAACAAGAGTTGTACTAAATATGAAATTACCGGAAGGGTACATTGTTGAAAACCCACCGCAGGATGGCGGACTGATTATGCCGGGAAATGCAGGCAGATTTGCCATTGCCTATGATGGCAGCGGCAGTTCTTTTACTTTTTCGCATGTTATCCAATTCAATAAATCTGTGTATGAATCGGCTGAATATCCCTTCCTGAAAGAATTGTATAACCGGATCATTCTTTCGGAAAAAACCGAAATGGTGTTTAAGAAAAAAATATGAGACCAGTTTTAACGCTCTTATTCCTGCTTATAACAAGTAGTTGTGCGTTGGCACAGAATAATTATGATGTCAGCCTTATTCCAAAAAATCTATTGCCGTATGCAAGCGCCGTTATGCGTAACAGTGAGGTAACTATTGAGGTAAAAGCTGCCGACAATACCAATTATCATATTAAAAAAGCAGTTACCGTTTTAAATAAAAATGGCGACAATTTGGCGCATATAGTTATCTGGCACAATAAAAGTAATGTAATAAGATCAGTTAAGGGTGTTGTATACAATTCGTTCGGCAACCCGGTATCTAAGTTCTCGGAAAGTGATTTTGATGATGTAAGCGCGGCAAATGATTTCTCGTTATTTGAAGACTCGCGAATAAAGCATTTTATACCTGCTGTTATTGATTATCCTTATACTATTGAGTACGAGTATGAATTACGGTCGAAGCAATCGCTTAATTTCGATGATTGGCAGCCTAACCCGCATATAGGCATGGCAGTTGAAAGGAGCTCGCTTAACTTTATTTGTAAACCCGATTTTAACATCCGGTATAAAGAAATAAATATTCCCGGCAAAGCTATTATTAATACCAACGTGGCCGGGTTAAAAACCTACTACTGGGAATTGGGCAATATGAAGGCCATAAAGGATGAACCATACAGCCCTAACCCGGATATTTACTTAAGCAGTATAAAAATAGCCCCCGAAAAATTCATGTATGAAGGGAT
>CAISKH010000302.1 GCA_903885865.1 uncultured Mucilaginibacter sp. | reverse complement strand
TGCGTACCTGTTAAAATATGATAATTTTTCACCACATCCATCATGTGCGGGCCGTGGATATAGTAGTACTGCAGTTCGCCCCCATCGGCCCAAAAACTTGTTTTGTTTTTTTCTTCGGCAGCAAAATCAAAGTAAGCCTTAAAGGTGTTGTCGAAGAAAATACCGTGTGCTATACCCTTATTAACACTGATGTAAAAAGGGATGCTCCGGTAAAGCGGATCCTGGTTCCAGGCGAATGAATAAGCATCAGTGTTCCAGTTTTTTAACCTTTTACCGCGCAGGTTGAGTTCGGTTGGTTTATCGCCCAGTCCAAAAAAGCTTTCTTCGGGGTTGCATACTTTGGTGCAAAAAACATAATAACCGCCAAATTTTACATTTTCTTCCCAATGCATCGGCACGGCATCCATGCTGGTTACATTGGCGTTATTATCTGAAAATGATATAAAAAAATCTTCTTTACGGATATGGCAATTGATAACGGGTGTTGATACGCGGAATTCCTTATTATTTTCAAATAGCGTAAACGTGGTTGCTTTTTGAACCAGTTTGGGTACGGCGTACGAGAATTCTTCTAAAAAAACACCATGCGGGGCCAGCCTCACCCGAATAATTTCGTCGGTAACAACAACAACCTCCACCTTTGCTTCACCGTCTGTAAAGAAAAATTTATTGCCCAGCTGGTTTGCATGATTAGGTATGCCGAGGTATTTTTTTATGATGGGCTTTATGCCGATGATGGGGTTATTTACATGCTTAAAATCCTCATCATCTTCTAATATTTTATTTAATTCCAGTTCCGGATCTATCGTATTCTCTTCCATATAAACTTTTAAAACTATTCATTTATGCCCGCAAACCATTACGCTGCTGCTAAAAACGCGCCGTAATTACCCGTTTCAAAAGCTAATAAACGATTTTTATTCAATAAATAAGCCATCATGCGGCTGAAAAAAAAGAGTTAAGCCAAAAAATTATAAATGTCGTAATTTCGGCTTGCCTGTAATGCTATTTTTACAATTACGGCTGTACGTATTAACAATAAAAAACTGTTAATTGCTTAATAAAAATTTCCATATTTCAATGGAAATATCTAAACGATAAACCGTTTAACCATATTTTAACCTAAATATTAAGTCAAATGAAATTTTCAAGTTTTATTAACCTGTTTATTGGAATTGCTTTTTTTGTTACCTGCGCATCTGCGCAAACAAAAAAAACAACTGTACAAGCCAAAAAAGCTCATGCACAAACTACAAAGAAAACTTCGGTGGATTATGTGGATCCTAATATCGGAGGCATAGGCCAGCTGCTGGTAGCCACAGATCCGATGGTTTTCCTGCCGGGGGGCCAAACCAAATTATGCTCAAACCCATGGCCCGAAATTTACGACAGGTACCTGGCCGATAAAGTATTTAGTTTTTCATTAAAGGATGAGGTAAGGTACGGAACAAAGACCATACCCGGCTGGATAATGGCCACTACCGGCAATATTGAAGTAACACCGGCTAAAATGGCCTCAAATTATGATCATGACCAGGAAAAGGTAACACCTTATTATTCTTCGCTTTTGCTGGAAGATTATGATATAACTGCTGAATATACCATTGCTGAGCATTCTTCGATCTTTAAATTCACTTTCCCTCAAAGTGCTGATTCGCACGTTTTATTGAGCGATAACGCCGAATTTAAAATAGTAGATGAAACCACCATTGAATGGCAGGGAGCCGGAGGATTTGGAGGTGGAAATGGCGGTGGTGCTGGTGGTCGCGGTGGCCGTGGTAGTTATTTTTATGCAAAATTCAGCAAGCCGTTCAAATCATTCGGTACGTGGAGCGGTGATAAAGCATCTCCCGGTGTAAACACGCAGAGCGGTACCAATGTAGGCGCTTATGCAAACTTTGTTACATCAAAAGGCGAACAGGTAGAGGTAAAGATCGGTTCGTCTAATATAAGCAGCGATGACGCGAAACAAAACCTGGAGAAAGATATCCCTGCATGGAACTTTGAAGCGGTTAAAAACGCTGCGAAAAACAAATGGATAACATCGCTTAACCTGTTTAAAGTTGAAGGCGGAACAGAAGCACAGCGTAAAATATTTTACACCGGTATATATTTTAACCTGGGCGGCGAAAATTTGGAGGGCCGTATGAAAATAGGGGGTGATAAATTAGCTGAAAGATCACAAAGGTATGCCTCTTTAGAAAAAAGCCAGCTATATCCGGCTACTATCGGGCAAGGAGGTATGTTTCAGCACACCAATTTGGTTGAAGTAGCAGGCCAGTACCTGCGTGGCATCAGGGATTTTGATGTAGCGCGGGCCTACGAAAATATGAAAACCGATTGGATGGAATCGACCAAATTGCCGTGGAGAAGAGGACCTGCTTCACATCTGGATAGTTTTTATGTTAAAAACGGATTTTTCCCTGCATTGGCTCCGGGCCAAAAAGAGTGGATACCGCAGGTGCACCCGTCTGAAAGACGGCAAAGCGTTACCGTTACGCTCCAAGGGGCCTACGAGGCCTGGTGTATCGCGCAGGTTGCAAAAGGCCTTGGCAAGACCGACGATTATGCGTATTTTATGAAACATGCGCATGATTATCAGAATGTGTTTAATAAAGAAACCGGTTTTATGTCGCCTAAAACAGAAGACGGTAAATGGGTGACCCCTTTCGACCCCAAATTAGGAGGCGGGCAAGGCGGAAGAGATTATTTTGCCGAAATGAACAGCTGGATATATACCTTTTATGTTAGCCATGATATACAGGGCCTGATCAATTTATTTGGTGGCAACAATAATTTTAACGCTAAACTGGATGCACTTTTTGTTGAACAATACAAAAGATCGAAATATAATTTTTTAGACCTGTTCCCTGATATGACGGGTTTAATTGGAAATTATGCTCACGGAAATGAATTCTCACGCAACATACCTTACCTGTACAACTATTCGGGCGAGCCCTGGAAAACACAACGGCGCGTGAGGGAAATTATGGATGTATGGTATAGCGCAAGCCCGTTGGGTATATGCGGCGATGAAGACACCGGCTTGCTGTCGCACTTTTACGTAAACAGTGCTATGGGCATTTACTCTGATCCCATGATACCCAGTTACCCGGTATGGCTTATAGGTAGCCCAATATTTTCAAAATCAACAATTACTTTAGGTAATAAAAAGGTTTTTGTGATCGAGGCAAAAAATGTATCAGCAAGCAACAAATATGTTCAATCAGCTACGTTAAACGGCGCGCCGCTTAATAAACCCTGGTTTGAACATGCGGAGCTTATGAAGGGCGGTACGCTTGTGCTAAACATGGGCCCAAGGCCTAACAAGCAATGGGGGAGCTCGCCTGATGCGGTACCTCCGTCAATGTCGCTGCCGGAGTAAATTTATTCAGGGAGTTAGGCTGTTTGTCCGGCCAGCAGGTATAATACGGCCATGCGTATTGCAACGCCGTTTTCTACCTGGTCAAGTATGATGGATTGTTTGCTATCGGCAACATCGCTGGTTATTTC
>CAISKH010000301.1 GCA_903885865.1 uncultured Mucilaginibacter sp. | reverse complement strand
CCTGGCGCAGAATACGATACTGGATGGCGTTACCCGCGATACGGTTATAACCTTAGCGCGCGAAATGGGCGTCCCCGTTGAGGAGCGAAAAGTTGCCGTAGCCGAAATTATTGAAGGCGCCAAAAACTGCAAACTTACCGACGCATTTGGCGCCGGCACCGCAGCCACTATAGCACCGGTTGGTTCCATTAGCCTTAATGGCGAAGAATATACATTAATTGACCCCAAGGAGCGGGAGTTTTCCCAAAAAGTACTCAAGCAACTCGATGCTATCCGCTACGGAAATGTGCCTGATACACATGGGTGGAATTACTTAGTTTAGAGATTAGAGGTTGGGTGTAGAGATTAGAGTTTGGAGATTAGGCCTGTCAGTTTTTTAAAAAAGGAAATCCTTTGCAAAATTTTGCAAAGGATTTTTTTATATCGAATAACCCAACTAATCTCTAGTCAACTGACACAGTCAGCCCCTCTTGCTGCAAAATTTTACGGTAAACTTCTACCTCGGTGAAGGACCCTTCCAGTATGGCGCATTTACCTTCGTTATGTACTTTCCAGGCTATACGTTCGGCTTGCGGTTCGGTATAATCCAGGTATTTTATCATGCAGTGAATTACGTGGTCGAAGGTATTATGATCGTCGTTCCACAAAATAAGGCGGTGCAGCTCCTTTAATCCTACCAGCAACTCCTCGAGCGTGAATGTTTTCTCCTGTGTTTCAGTTGACATCTGTAAGCACAAAATTACTCAAAAACAATAATAAATGAACCAAAATGTTGTTCTTAAGTTTAATTTAGACGATCTGTTTAAAACATACACTGCCTTAATAATGAAAAAAAACTACGCTTACCCGGCGGTAGCTATTGCAATAGCTACTTTTATCCTGCAATTAACAGCTATTCGTAACGGCTACGCACAAACTGCCCTCCTGTTAAAACCTGCGCCGGCCACCATCAGTATTGACGGTGATTTAGCCGAATGGGGCGACAGTTTAAGCTACTATAATAATGAAACCCAGGTTAACTACACTTTCGCCAATGATAAGGATAACCTGTACCTGGTTTTAAAAACCAACAACCCCGTATTGGAGGATAAAATTTTAGCTTCGGGCATTACTTTAAGTATTGATACTAAGGGCAAAAAGAAATCGTCCTACAGCGTTACTTTTCCGGTTCAGGAACAACAGGGCAAAGCTTTCGGAGACGTTAATACAGCGCAGGACAAGAAGCTGGAGATCGGTTTAACCAAACTCAGGAGGCTCAAGGCCGATGGTTTTAAAGATGTTGAGTATGATTTGATAACCCTTCAAAACACCTACGGTTTTAAAGCAGCTGTTAATTATAACGCCCACGGGTTCCTGGTGTATGAAGAGGCCATTCCGTTGGCGCTTTTTCATGCCGATGACCTGAAAAAAAATGAATGGGCGTTTAATATTCAGATAAACGGGCATCAAAGCGCAAAAAAGGACGATAATAATGAAGGGAGAAGCTCTGCTATGGGCGGCGGCCGGGGTGGCGGACGCGGCGGCAGCAGCGGCGGGCGTGGCGGCGGACGGGGTGGTGCCGGCCGCAGATCAGGCGAAGGTGACGATGAGGATACTAACGGCGCGTCATCAAAATCGGTTGATTTTTGGGGTAAATTTATATTGGCAAAAACATTTTAGCCTTATATTTTTATTTTTATAAACAGGTAGATTATACATTTTTTAAATAAATTTTAAAAATGTATATATTTACCTTGCGAAATATACCTAAACGTTTAAATTAACCCCGTTGTTAAACCTAATTAAGAGAAATGAAAAAATTTTACACTTATTTTGTTTGCGCTGTGGTTGCGCAGTTATGCTCAACCTCCATTGGTAATGCCCAAACACTCGACCTGAAACCTGCCCCCGCTGGTGTAGCCGTTGACGGCAACGCCAAAGAATGGGGCGATAACATGAGTTATACTGATGCCAAAACAAAGATCAGTTATACGCTTGCTAATGATAAAGATAACCTTTACCTGGTTGTAAAAACAAAGGACGCCACCCAAATAGCCAGTATGCTGGGTGCCGGAATTTCCTTGAGCATTGACACCAAAGGAAAAAAGAAAAACACCTATGTTGTTACCTATCCCGCAAGTTTGGCCACTACCGACCAATCACGTTACGTGGGTATGCCTTCCCAGAGAATTCAATCAAGCGCTGATTATGCAACTAAATATGGGAAAATACATGCCGAAGGTTTTAAAGATGTTAGTGAAGAACCCATGCCTACGTTAAATCCATACGCCATCCAGGCTGCTATTACTTATGATAATGCTTCAGGATATTTGGTTTATGAAGAAGCTATACCGTTAGCCCTTTTTCATGCCGGCGACCTGTTAACTAAAGAATGGGCCTTTAACATTAAATTAAACCCGGTACAGGGAAAAGCAAAAGCAGCCCCCCCTGCTAAGTTAGACGAAGGTAAGAAAGCCGGTGCTAAAGATGCCGGACGCTCAGCATTTGAAGCGGATGCAAACAAAACTGCAGGGCTGGAGGATATAACAGACGAGGTAGATTTTTGGGGCAAATTCACTTTAGCAAAAGCACAATAAGTGCTTTTGCTAAATATATAGTTTGCTAAAACTTATTCTTCCACATCATGCTTTCTAAAGGGCGTGTGGTTTTGTTATTGTATTTAGCGTCGCTTTTTGAATTATACAGCGTTTCTATATCTCCTTCAACAACAAAATATATGAGCTGCCCTATGGGCATCCCCGCATAGACCCTGACTGGTTGCGCGCATGATATTTCCAGCGTCCAGGTATTACAAAAGCCTACATCGCCTTTGCCTGCTGTGGCGTGTATATCAATACCTAACCGCCCGGTACTTGATTTTCCCTCTAAAAACGGAACATGTTTATGCGTTTCGGTATATTCCATAGTTACGCCCAGGTAGAGGGTATGTGGCTGTAAAACAAAACCTTCTTTACCAATTTCAAATCCATCGATTTCATTATGCAACTTGGCATCCAAAACCCGGTTGCGGTATGTGGCCAGGTGCTTGCCTAAATGCACATCGTATGAGTTTGTTCCTAAACATTCGCGTTTAAACGGCTCAATTATAATATGGCCCTTATCAATTTCTTCTAAAATACGCTTATCTGATAATATCATAAAACAGGAATGTTATTTGGCTAAAATTAGAATTAATTGCCATAAGTTTGTCCTGCTTTTTGCAATTTTACTTTTATGGCTATAGCATACGGGCAACGGATTGATGATGATACAGAATTCGCCCTCTGGAGAATAGAAGAACAGGCGGCCGACCTGTACAAGCAGTTGCAGTTGAATGGTGAAGAAAAAGCTTTTGTTGAAAAAATAAGCAATGGTAAACGTCACCTGCATTGGCTGGGCACACGCGTATTGCTGCGCAAAATGCTGCGTACCGAGGAGTATATTGATTGCCGCGTTGATGAACATGGCAAACCCTACCTGTTTACCCTGCCCTATCATATCTCGTTAAGCCATTCGTTTGAATACGCCGCTGTAATGATCAGTAAAAAAAGCCCGGTGGGAATTGATATTGAACAGATAAAAGACAAGATAGTGCGCATTGCTTCAAGGTTTTTGCAACCATCTGAGCTTGCTTTTATTAGCAATGAAAATAAAATACAGCAATTATACGTTTGCTGGTGTGCTAAAGAGGCGATATACAAATGCTACGGACAAAAGGAAGTTTCATTTATTGATGATATTTTAATAAAGCCCTTTACTTTCGCACCGCATGGTAATGTAAATGCCATTTTAAATAAAGGCGGTATAAATATTAATTATACGGTGGGATATTTGCAATACGAAGATTATATGATCGGGTATGTTAAGGGCTGAAGCATGAAGAATAAAAAAGTAATTGTACAGGATTGGGGCTTAATAGATTATAAGGAAGCATGGGCCAAACAGGAAAAATTATTTTCAGGTACCACCAATCTAAAAATAGAAATACGCAACAGGCAACCCGCAATTGCAGGTGAGCAGTACGCCGATGATACCATTACACCCAATTATCTGATATTTTGCGAGCATCCGCATGTGTACACTTTAGGCAATAGCGGCAAACCCGAACATTTACTGCTTGATGAAAAGGGGTTACAGGAAAACGATGCCGTTTATTACCATATTAACCGCGGCGGCGATATTACCTATCATGGCCCGGGGCAACTCGTATCTTATCCTATACTTGACCTCGATAACTTTTTTACCGATATACATTTATACCTGCGTACACTTGAAGAGGCAGTAATACTTACCCTGGCTGATTATGGTTTAAAAGCGGGCCGCTATCCGGGCTATACCGGTGTTTGGCTCGATGCCGATAATGAGCGTGCCCGGAAAATAAGTGCCATGGGTGTGCGCTGCAGCCGATGGGTTACCATGCACGGGCTGGCCTTTAATGTAAATAACGACCTAGGGTATTTTAAAAATATTATCCCGTGCGGTATTGATGATAAAGCCGTAACCTCCATGAAGCAGGAATTAGGCAGAACAATTGATATTAAACAGGTGCAAAACCTGCTTCAACAACACATTGCCGAATTATTTGGTATGGAGATATTATGATTGAGAAAGGTATCAACACTCCGGCAAACTCAGCGGTATATTAATAGCCAACCCTCCATCTGCAGTTTCTTTGTATTTCGAGTTCATATCCTGGGCGGTTTGCCACATTGTTTTAACTACTGCATCTAAACTTACTTTGGCATTATCGGGGTTGGTCTGCAGGGCCAGCTGCGACGCAGTAATAGCTTTTATTGCCCCCATGGTATTACGTTCAATACAAGGTATCTGCACTAAGCCGCCTATGGGGTCGCACGTTAGGCCCAGGTGATGTTCCATGGCTATTTCGGCGGCCATCAATACCTGTCGCTGCGAACCGCCCAGGCACTCAGTTAAAGCCGCAGCAGCCATTGCTGATGATACGCCTATCTCGGCCTGGCAGCCGCCCATCGCTGCCGATATAGTGGCGCCTTTTTTAAATATACATCCAATCTCTGACGCGGTTAATAAAAACGTGGTGATCTGCTTCTCGCTATACCCATCGCAAAAAACAAGGTAATATTGTAATACCGCCGGAATAACCCCGGCCGCGCCATTTGTAGGTGCGGTAACTACCCGGCCAAACGAGGCGTTTTCCTCATTAACGGCCAAAGCGAAACAGCTTACCCAATCTAATATATTTTGAAAACCATTACCGGTTTGCCGTATAGCAGTAACCCATTCATCAAAATTGCTGTAGGTATTATTGCCGATCAATCTTTTGTTCAATTTTTCTGCCCGCCGCTCCACATTCAGCCCGCCGGGTAATTTACCTTT
>CAISKH010000300.1 GCA_903885865.1 uncultured Mucilaginibacter sp. | reverse complement strand
CGCGAAGGTTAACGAAGTTTACGCCTTTTACCGTACGGCCGTCTTTAACGTCTAAGCAGGGGATGATTCGCTTAGCTAACCCCCCCCGCCCCCTAAAGGGGGTGCTATTAAGTTCGTTTGTTATTGTTGCCAAAACTTTTTCAAGTTGATTAAATATCTGTTCATTTTTAAAACGTAGGAATTTAATGCCGCTGGCTTCTAAATGAAGTTGTCTTTCAATATCATTAGCAGCTATTTCAGGTAAATTATGAATACTGCCATCCAACTCAATGATCAATTTGTGTTTATGACAATAAAAGTCGGCTATATAAATACCGATAGGGTGTTGCCGCCTGAATTTTTCACCTAACTGGCTGTTTTTTAGATATCCCCACAGTAATGTTTCTGCCGGAGTCATGTTTCTGCGTAAGACCTCTGCGTTTTGAAAAATTAAGCGGTCTGCATCCAAAAACATTTTTTGTTTTCTCATTAACTATTGTTCCCCCTTTAGGGGGTTAGGGGGCGATTTATATTGATATCAATGATTCCAAATTCCAATTCTTTACATCATCAATACTGATCCGGCCTTCGTAAATAGCTTTTCCAACTACACATGATTCAACTTTTAAACGGCTCAGGTCTTCGATGTCATCCATTGAACTTACCCCACCCGATGCTATTAGCTTTATAAAAGGCGAATGATCAAGCAGTTTTTCATAAAGTTCAATTCCGGCGCCCCCTAATTTGCCGTCTTTCCCAATATCGGTACATAAAAAACGAAAAAACCCCAGCGATAAACACCGGTCAACATAATCCATGAGTTTAATTGGTGAACTTTCCATCCATCCTGAATATTTGATCACTTCATCCAACACATCAATGGCTATAACAACATTGTCTGAGCATTTATCGCGGCCGCAAATGGCCTTGCTCAGTTCATCCAAAAACATCGGGTTGGTGAGCGCCTGTGTACCCACAATTATACGATGTATGCCCGAAGCTATCAGTTCTTTGACCTTATCAATGCTCCGGATGCCGCCGCCGTACTGTACCTGCATATCTGTTTTGCGTATCACGTCAAAAAGGTACTGTTGGTTAGAGAAATCGTTTTTTGCCCCGTTCAGGTCGATTATATGTATTAGATTAGTACCGTACGACTGGTACTTTTCGATCATTTCTTCCAAAGTGACATCGTATTCAGTCACTTGCTGATAATCACCCTCACGCAAACGGACAACTTTTTTATCTAAAATATCTATGGCAGGAATTATATACATGTCTCTATAATTTTGAAAAGTTAGTTAATAAAGTTTCACCATATACGCCTGATTTTTCAGGATGGAATTGCACACCATAAAAATTTTGCTGCCAAATTGATGCCGAAAACTTAGTGTCATAGTTTGTTGCAGCTAATGTATATGCGCTATCGTACTCAATAAAGTATGAATGTACGAAGTAAAAATATGAACCGGCAGGAATATTTTCAAAAAGTGGATTTTTTTTTTCAGCATGAACCTGGTTCCAGCCGGTATGCGGCACTTTATGTTCAGGGCTGCTTTTAAATTTTAAAGTTTTTATCGGGAAAATATTCAGTAGAGTAGAATCGCCTTCTTCGGAGTATGACGTGAGTAATTGCATACCCACACAAATGCCCAAAGTTGGTTTTTTAAGCGCCTTTATCGCAGTTACCAGCCCGGTTTGCTGCAACTTTTGCATAGCTGCGCCCGCATGGCCAACTCCCGGAATAATATAACGGTCAAATAGTTCCAGGTCGGCCACGTTATTTACCATGCCATAGGCTATGCCCAGCCGGTCTAAAGCAGCAGTTAACGAGAAAATATTGCCGGCACCGTATCTTATAATTCCTAACCCCCCGCTACCGCGCGGACCCTCGCTCCCCCCTGAAGGGGGAGTAATAGAGATCGCTTTATTTTCCTGATTGATTAATGGCATTGTTAATAGATTTAAACCCTTTACACTTACTCCCCCTTCAGGGGGCTGGGGGGTTATAATAACCCCTTCGTGCTTGGTAAAACCATTTTGTTCACATCTCGTTTCACTGCCATTTTTATGGCTTTGGCAAAGGCTTTAAATATTGCTTCAATTTTATGATGCTCATTCTGGCCCTCGGCCTTAATGTTTAAATTACACTTTGCTGCGCCGCTGAATGATTTGAAAAAGTGGTAAAACATTTCTGTTGGTACATCGCCAACTTTTTCGCGTTTAAATTCAGCCTCCCAAACCAACCAGCTTCGGCCGCCAAAATCAATAGCAGTTTGCGCCAGGCAATCATCCATCGGCAAGCAAAAGCCATAGCGCTCTATGCCCTTTTTATTACCTAAGGCCGTGGCGAATACCTCGCCTAAAGATATGCCGGTATCTTCAATAGTATGGTGTTCGTCAATATGGAGATCGCCTTTCGCGGTTATCTCTAAGTCGATACTGCCATGCCTCGCGATCTGCTCAAGCATGTGATCAAAAAAGTGCAGGCCTGTTGATACTTTTGCCTCGCCGGTACCATCCAGGTTGATTTTTACGTAAATGTCTGTTTCTTTTGTCGCGCGCCTGGTTTCAAAAACGCGTTCGCCCAGCTTTAAATACTCGTATATTTTTTCCCAGTCGGTGGTTTCTAAGGCTACTGTATCTTTTATATCTTCATCCGTTTTAAACTCACCCCCCCCTAAGTTGGAGTGATTATTCAGCCAAATAGCTTTCGCGCCTAAATTTTTAGCTAATAGCACATCATTCCGGCGGTCGCCTATAGTGTAGGAGTTTTTCAGATCGTATTTAGCGGCGTCAAAATATTGAGTAAGCAAGGCCGTGCCCGGTTTGCGGGTAGGGGCGTTATCTTTAGGAAAAGTACGATCGATAATTATGTTTGAAAACTTTACACCCTCGTTCTCAAATGTTTTCAAGATGAAATTTTGCACAGGCCAAAACGTATCTTCGGGGTACGAAGCTGTTCCTAAACCGTCCTGGTTGGTAACCATTACCAGCTCGTAATCCAGTTCAGTAGCAATTTTGGGTAGGTACTGCAGCGCGCCGGGGTAAAACTCCAGTTTATCAAACGAGTCTATCTGCTCATCAACGGGCTCAGTGATCATTGTGCCGTCGCGGTCAACGAAAAGTATTTTCTGCAAATTGCTCATTTGAAATTTTTTAAAGTTTCGATCAATTTATCATTTTCGGCAGGCGTACCGACGGTTATCCTCAAACTGCCCTCGCATAAGTCAATTTTTGAACGGTCGCGTACAATTATACCCTTTTGTACCAGGAAATTATAAATTCCCTTCGGATCGGTTGTTTTAACCAATATAAAATTAGCGTCTGACGGATAAATATCCAGTACAAAATCAAAGTCTTTTAAATTCAGTACCAGTTTATCGCGCTG
>CAISKH010000299.1 GCA_903885865.1 uncultured Mucilaginibacter sp. | reverse complement strand
GATTTCTTGTTTCTCCTCTGTACTTAAATACATTACCTGAATAATATTAAAGCGTGAATAATTTTGTTATTTGTGGGTGCAAAGGTAATGTTTTAATTCAAAAGTAAAAAGTTAAAATTCAAAAGCGCAGACGGGGTAACTCAATCTCCCTTAATAATCGCCACCGCCCTTTCCAGCAACTCATCCCTTCCGGCTTTAATACCGGCTATGGTTGGTTTTACCACTTCATCAATTTTAACGCCTTTGCGCTGTGTTTCGGTGCCTTCGGGATATAACACGCCAATGCCAGATATTAACGTACTGATGCCGCCGGGTAATATAATAGATGATACATCTCCGTCTGCTCCGGCTGTTGTGCCGCCTATTACAGTTACATTGGGCGAGCTTTGGAAAGCCATAGTTGTATATTCGGCCGAGCTTTGTGTTTCCTCATTTACTATTACTACTACCTTGCCCTTGTACTCGTTTGTGCCCTTGGTTGATAACGGTGGTTGTATCGTAAATAAACCGGGGCGATCGACACTACCGAAGGTAAATTTCACAAATGGAGCATCGCCCTTTTTTATAAAAGGCACGAATGTAAAAGGCATAAAATCCGAAGGATAACAACGCATATCAATAATAATACCTTTAGTATTGATAAACATCTTTTTTATGTCAGCGAGGTCTTTATTATGATATTGGGCCGGGTACAGATATGCAACCTGGTCATTCAGTAAATAGTATCCCCGTGGATCAGGATTGTACCAGGTCGCATGATAATCAGCTTTATACTTAATACCGTTAATGTTGTCGGTTATTTGTTTTCCGTTCCTTGTTATATCAAATACAAAATGCGGGTCATTGCTCCGCAATAAATAATCGACAGGCAAACCACGTAATTGCGTCGCATAATTCGAGGCAGCACTAACCGGCAAAAACTTTTTAATCAATTCATCAACATTTACTCCATTTATAGTTGTAATAACATCACCAACCTTAAATTTATTCCTTACTCCAAGTGTATCCTCATAATAATCTGTTACCACAAGTTTGTTTTCAACAAACCGGGCCTGAAAAGGAGTGATATATTTACCCCGATATGAATCCAGTTCTGGGGCACCGCTCCAAATATTTGCATGCGTATCGTGTATATTGGCTATCAAGGCGAGTGTTGCAAGTTTATAATCCGTAGCATTTTTCGCATTACTAAACTCAGGAATGTATTTTGCCAATACGATGTTCCAGTTTTCACCTATTAAATGTTTATCGGGGAAAAAATATTGGATCATATTCCAGTAACGAAACAAACACAACAGGCGGTAACCAGCATCAGGGTAAGCCATATCAGCATAAGGCTTTTCATGCTTAAAATTGGGGTTGTTTTCGTTGGCTGTCAGGCCTATGTAGTAATTTTCTTTGTTGTGGCGGGCATTCAATATCGTACTAAGTTTATCGTAAAGTGATGCGCTTATTATCGTACGATCAAAAATTTCTCCGTAATCGGGCTGGTGAGCCACATCCTCACCTACGTCTAGCTTACAGTCCGAACATACTATTGGTACACCGAGCTTATTTATCCACTGCTCAATGGCATTACCAGCATCTTTTATGTTTTGTGCTTTAATTACGGCTGGCATTATCCTGAACAATTCGGCATCCATATTAAAGTCTCCTTTAGCTACTGCAGGATGATAGTATTTTACGAAACCCCAAACCTGTCCCAATAATACCAGGTTTTGTACCATCTGTTTATTTAAGGTTAGATTATTTATACCCGAATTTTTTGAAAAGCCGGTGTCAATTAAGGCTTTTTCAATTTCGATCTTTTGATTTTCAAGCAGCTTGTCATCCAGGTATAAGCGAATATTGTCAATCCATATTTTACCGCTGCCTTGTAGTAATCCACCTACGTTTATACCCGTTGCATTCTCCTGGTCATACGGCAGAGAAATTGTATACTCTTTCCAATCACTGGTACCGTGTATATTTTGGTTCGACATATTATCATAGGCCCGTGTACCATCAACACTCATCCAAAAACCGGCGGTTCCCACTACGTTCTCGGTTTTCATAAAACCTTTCAACACCAATCGGGCTCCTTTAAAGCTATAAGGTAATATGCGTGTGATGTCGCCAAACTTGCCGTGCCCCGGCTTTGACTCAATACTCACAGAATATTTACCATGATTGATAACTATGCTATCTAATTTTATCTCGTAATTGGGGGTATTTGTAAAACGTTGCCAGCCAAATGGCATATTGTTTTTATGATCGATATTTTCAAGATCGCCGTTAAGTATTGCTTGGGCTGAAGTATTGTAGCTTATTAATAAACAGGCCAGGTAAGCAGCGAAAAATATAGTACGCGTCATTAAGGTCTTATTGGTTCATAAAAATAAGCTTTTTTTATTATAGAAACCGCTATCCAGTCACCAACAATTTAGCCATCACAAAATAACCACGTAAAATATCAACTACATCTCCTTAATCACAAAACCACTTCCTATATTTAGGCATCCAATTGCAACCTGTATTTATGAATTTGAATAAAACCAATTTTAGAAAATTAGCTGCTTATGCTGTTCCGTTTTTTACCGTTGTACTGGCGTTAATAACCGGGTTTAAAATTATTTACCAAAATCAGTCGCCTCCCGACG
>CAISKH010000298.1 GCA_903885865.1 uncultured Mucilaginibacter sp. | reverse complement strand
CCTGTTCAAACTCCCAGGCGGGGAGAATAAGGTAACTGGCTATAAATGCAATGGATGAGCCTATTACGGTATCTAACACACGCTCTTCAACTATATTTAAATGGCCTATGCCTAAAAATTTGAATAGAATGAGCACATATGGGGTCATGAAAATAACACTTACAACATAATTAAGCCGCAAAAAACTATAGGTGCCTACCATAAATACGATCATTAAAGCGAACTGAACATCGGCGTTTGGTATAAAAATCAATATTAATACCCCTATAATTCCCCCAATTAAGGTTCCTGTTAAGCGCTGGTAGTTGCGTTGTTTTGACAGGCTATAACCCGGCTTCAGTATAACAATAATAGTAAGCAGTACCCAATAGCTATGATGGCCGAGCGACAAGGTTCTGGCGGCTATAAAACCCGCCAAACAAGCCAGCGAGACCCTTAAAGCGTGTTTAAACGCCGCAGAATTAAGCGAAAAATTATCAAAAAAAACATGCGGTTCATAATCCTGGTGGGTTACAAACCTTGAATGTTCCACACCGCTGCTTTTCTCGATCAGTATTTTTGATGAGGCGGAGTTATAATAGTTACAGATATTTTCTATCTCCTGGTTCAGATCGCGCAGATTGATCAGTATTTTTTTGAGTACCAGGTTACTGGTTTCATGATCGTTAGCAACCGCGTCAATTTTTAGCTTTAACTGCTCAAGAGCGGGGTTAAAATTTACGAGGTGCTTATACCTTGTGTTCGACAGAACCGCGTACCCGATATTTTCCAGTTCATTGGCCATTTGCTGTAGTATGCCGGCTATTTCGGGCAATATGGCGGTGTGCTTAAACCTTTCGCGTATCTGGGCATAATCGTAATGGGTAGCCATGATCTGCTCAAACATATCAACCAGGTCAACAAAGGTAAGTACCAGTATACGGCTGGCGTTGGTTGATTCGCGAACCATCACCCTGCTTTTAAACAATAGTTCCCTCACGGCATCCTGGTGCTGGCTTACTTGTATTTGCTGCGATACCAGTTTGTTGTAGTTTTGGTCTATATCTGTTTCTGGCAAATAAAAATCGGCTTTTATTCGTAGGAATTTAACAATATCGGCTATGTTTTCGCCCAAAGCCTGTTGGGCTGCACGGTAGGGCCTTATACCAAAAAATACCAGGCTAAACACCATGTACCAAACGCCGCCTGCTAAAATTTCGGCGCTGTATACCAATACCTCATTGGCTTTTATATCTTTATCTATCATAAAGATCATGATCAGTAATGACGCGGTGCCCACCGAAGCGGCCCGGTTGCCATATACCGTGAACATAGAGAACAGGAAGGAAAATACAGTAACCTCCAAACCCAGCGTAAACACATTTAAACGCGCAAAGCCGGTAGTAACCGCTACAATAAAAAGGCAAAGGTTACCTACTGCCATACCATTGCGTTTGTGCGATACCGGGCCCGGATTATCAATAACACAAATACAAAGCGCGCCTAATGACAGCGCTATGCCCAGATCGAATTTATTGAACTGTAGCAACACCAGCGATGGCAATAAAATACCTAACGACATACGCAGCCCGTCGGAAAAATACTGGCTGAAAAAGAAACTTTTTATTTCCCTTGTTTGAATTATCACTTGTTAAATCTCGGAAAAATAGATGAAATACAAATTTACAAAAATTTTAGTGGAGCACTATTTTTATAACCAATATTAACGTCAATAAGGTTTTTTTTTAATAATTATTCAATAATTAATGATTTTAGTTTAAATTCACACCGATTTAGAACCAAGCCGCTTTTTTAATTAATTATTCAAGTATGTCCTCAACGTTAAAACTCAGCCAGAGAGAAACAGCTTTCAATAACGAGGTTGTTACCCGTTTTGAGTTATATAACAGTTTATTTCAAACACTTCCTTTTTACCAGGTAAAAGAAATTGGTATTTTATTACCATTTTTTAGTTCGCATTGCGAAAAGGGGGCAACTAAACAACTATCGCCAACCATCATAATCGAATCGTTTTTCAAAAAATACGTACCCGATATTGACCACGAAGAGCAGCTTAACCGTATGTTCCGTTTTATACAATATATTGAACGGCAGGTGGTTTTGTTTGATGCGATAGAGGATTCATCATTCAGCAAAATAGGGCGGGCCGATGATGTAGGTACGCTGCAAGGTTTATTACAAGCCGCGGCAAGCAGCGACCAGGTGCGGCAAAACATAAGTGAAAAACTTAAAGATTTTTCGTTGCGATTGGTGCTTACCGCGCACCCAACGCAGTTTTACCCGGGTACGGTACTGGGTATAATGACCGACCTGATAGAAGCATTAAAAACAAACGATATTACCAGTATTGACGTGTTATTACAGCAATTGGGTAAAACGCCGTTCTTTAATAAAACATCGCCAACACCGGTTGATGAAGCGGTTAGTTTGGTTTGGTTTTTAGAAAATACGTTTTATCATGCTGTTTCAGCCATACAAACAAAGCTGGAAGAGGAATTTGATATTGATGAAAACAGGAAAGACCAGTTATTGGAACTGGGCTTTTGGCCGGGCGGCGACAGGGACGGCAACCCCAATGTAAATACAAAAACCACCTATGATGTTGCCTGCCTGTTAAGGCAGATCGTTTTCCGTTGTTATTACCGCGATTTCAGGGTTTTAAAGCGCCGGATTACCTTTAGGGGTATTGAAACAACAATGACAGCTTTGGAAGCATTGCTGTATGAGAACGCTTTTAATAAACACCAGCACAACGCGAAGGACCTGCAGGGCGAATTGTTAGAACTATTGGAATCTGTACGGGAAACACTCATTACAAGTCACGATAGTTTATTTGTTAATATAGTTGAGGACCTGGTAAGGAAAGTGCGTTTGTTCGGCTGTTTTTTTGCTACACTGGATATAAGACAGGACAGCCGCATATTACGCAACGTTTTTAAATACTGTACAGACAAAGGAATTGCGACCGGGTTGCCTGATGATTATGAAACATTAAGCGAAGAGAAAAAGATAAAAAGTATAGTTTTTAATGAACTTAATTTTTTATGCCCCGAGGATGCCGATGACATGACCAGGGACACGTTGAACACCATTATGCTGATGAAACATATTCAACATACCAATGGTGAGAAGGCATGTCAGCGGTTTATTATAAGTAATTGCCAGCAGGCATCGGATATTTTGCAGTTGATTAACCTGTTTTTGTGGAGCGGCTGGACAGCTGAAAGCCTGACGGTTGATTTTATGCCATTATTTGAAACTGTGAACGACCTGAAAGTGGCCGCTGAGGTAATGGAACAATTATACAAGCATCCGTTTTATAAGGCACACCTAAAAAAACGCGGTAACTCGCAAACCATTATGCTGGGGTTCTCAGACAGTACCAAGGATGGCGGCTACCTGATGGCCAACTGGTCGATCTACAAAGCCAAGGTTGAGCTAACCGCAATGGCGAGGAAGTATGATATTGACCTGGCATTTTTTGACGGGCGCGGGGGGCCACCCGCCCGGGGCGGTGGTAAAACGCATCGTTTTTATGCTTCAATGGGTAATGAAATTGCCAATGAGCATATCCAGTTAACCATACAGGGGCAAACTGTGAGCTCGCAATACGGGTCGATAGAAACCGCCCGGTTTAATATGGAACAGCTAATAAACGCCGGTGTAATATCATCATTAAACCCCGATAGCAACGATCTGCTAAGCTCAAAGCAAAAAACATTAATTGCGGATATGGCGGACGCGAGCTATAAGCTGTTCATGGACCTGCGGGAGCATCCGCTGTTTGTGGAGTATTTGGAAAAATTCAGCCCTTTAAAGTTATTGTCGAAAATTAATATAAGCAGCAGGCCAACAAAGCGAAATGCCAATGCGCCGTTAAAACTGGAAGACCTGCGCGCAATAAGTTTTGTAACGGCGTGGAGCCAGCTAAAGCAAAGTATTCCGGGGTTTTACGGGGTGGGTACTGCTTTAAAGAAAATGAAGGAAGAGGAAAGCTGGGATGAAGTAAAAAGTTTATATAATACATCCGGGTTTTTTAAAACGATGCTGGATAATTGCATCATGTCCATGTCCAAATCTGATTTCAGGGTGACGGCTTACCTTGAGAAAGATGAAAAATTCGGCACGTTTTGGAAACAGCTTAAAGACGAGTTTGAACTCACCAAAAACCTATTGCTCGAACTAACGGGAACAGAGGTACTAATGCAGGATCTGCCGGTTGACCGCCGCTCCATTGGCATACGCGAAAAAATTGTATTGCCATTAGTGATCATACAGCATTATGCCTTGCAATGTCTTAATAATACTACCGATAAAGAGTTAATTGAGGTTTATAATAAACTGGTGATAAGAACCGTGTACGGTATTGTTAATGCAGGCAGGAACTTAGCTTAATGACCCAGGCTTTCGTAACCCATCCTAAATCTGCTTTCGTATCAAAAATTATACTATATAAAAAGATTTTTTAAACCAGTTGGGGTTATATTTGTCTTACCCATATATAACCCTAACGGCCTAAAAATGAAAAAGTTAATTTGCCTCTTATCAGGAGTGATGATTTCGGTTGCAATATCGGCATGTAATAATAATAGTAAACACCCCAATAATTACAATTACAATAACGATACATTGATCGATGAAAACGGTTCATCATTTATAAAACAAGGATTAGAAGCCGGGCTAACCGAAATAAAAGCGGCAAAAATAGCCGAAATCAATTCAAAAAACCCACGCATTATCGGTTTTGCAAAAATGATGGTGGCCGACCATACCCTGGCAGGCGATGAACTGGAAAAAATAGGGATCAAGAACAGGGTTTCAGGGGGTGATTCGGTTAGCGTTGTGCACCGGCAAATTATTGCCCGCCTTTCTTCCAAATTGGGGGTGACTTTTGATGCGCCTTATATGCATATGATGGTTAACGACCATGAGAACGCCGTGAAATTATTTACCCAAGCCACCCAAAACAAAAATGCAGCAATACAAGACTTCGCTAAAAAAATATTGCCAAAGCTAAAAATGCACCTGGATTCGGCTAAGGCCATTGCTGCGTCTTTGAAATAGCTTTATTTGCTGTTAAGCCTTTTATTAACGAATATTGAGGCCAATTACATCATTTTATGAAAGCTATTATTAAGATCGCGACGGTGTGTTTAGTGTTTTGTGTATGCACGGCAATGCGAAAGTATCAAACACAAACTTTGTTAAAACCCATACAAGCTGATTCAACCGGAGGGTTATTTAACCCAGGCGCCAGGCCACTGTTAATATCCAAACAATTCTCCTTCACCGAGGGCGCCTCGGTGGATAGGAAAGGGAACGTGTTTTTTACTGATCAGCCCAATAATAAAAT
>CAISKH010000297.1 GCA_903885865.1 uncultured Mucilaginibacter sp. | reverse complement strand
GGCAAGTGCGGGCGCATCGTTTGTACCGTCGCCCATCATAGCTACCAGTTTACCTTCCTGCTGCTCCTTTTTAATGTAGTTCATTTTATCTTCGGGCTTGGCCTCGGCAATAAAATCGTCAACACCGGCCTTTTCGGCAATAAATTTGGCGGTAAGCGGGTTATCGCCGGTAACCATTACGGTTTTTACGCCCATTTTGCGCAGGCGCTCAAAACGTTCAAATATTCCGGTTTTTATAATATCCTGCAACTCTATAACGCCCAGTATCTTTTCGTTTTGCGATACTACCAGTGGTGTACCGCCGTTCGAGGCGATAATTTTAACACGCTCCTCGGTTTCGGCAGGAACATCATTGCCCGCCTTAGCCGCTATGTTTTTAATAGAATCAAACGCGCCTTTACGTACCCGTATTCCATCGGGCGTATCCAAACCGCTTGAACGGGTTTCGGCAGTGAATTTGATGAATACCGAATCTTTTGGCGCTAAAATTACAGGTATATTTTTGTTCAGCCCGGCCAGTTCTACTATCGATTTGCCTTCGGGTGTTTCATCAGCTAACGAACTTAACACACATGCTTTTATAAAAGCATCCTCATTTACGTTATTGGCCGGATAAAAGTTGGTAGCCTTGCGGTTACCAATGGTTATAGTACCTGTTTTATCCAGTAGCAGTACGTCAAGGTCGCCCGCAGTTTCAACAGCTTTGCCCGATTTGGTAATTACATTGGCGCGCAACGCCCGGTTCATCCCTGCAATACCGATGGCCGATAAAAGGCCGCCTATAGTTGTAGGGATTAAACAAACAAACAAAGAGATAAAAGCCGCTATACTGATAGGTGTATTAGCGTAATCGCCAAAAGGTTTCAGGGTTACGCAAACAATAATAAATATCAGGGTAAAGCCTGCAAGCAAAATGGTTAATGCAATTTCGTTTGGTGTTTTTTGACGCGATGCGCCTTCAACCAATGCGATCATCTTATCCAGGAAGCTCTCGCCGGGCTGGGTGGTTACAATAACCTTTATACGGTCTGACAATACCCTGGTACCACCTGTAACAGATGATTTATCGCCTCCCGACTCCCGGATAACAGGTGCCGATTCGCCCGTAATGGCCGATTCGTCAATACTGGCTATACCCTCAATGATCTCGCCATCAGTGGGTATGGTATCGCCGGCTTCGCAAATAAATACATCGCCCTTTTTTAACAGCGACGACATAATGGTTTGCTCCTTGCCGTTAACCAGCAGGCGGGCAGGTGTTTCTGCACGGGTTTTGCGCAGGCTCTCGGCCTGGGCCTTACCGCGTGCCTCAGCAATACCTTCGGCAAATGTGGCAAACAGCACAGTGAGCAGCAGCACCAAAAATATGGTAAAGTTATAGCCAAAGCTTCCCTGTTCTTTATTAAATAAAGAGAAGATGGTTACTACGAGCATTACTACGCTGCCGATCTCCACGGTAAACATTACCGGGTTGCGGAATAATATACGGGGGTTAAGCTTGACGAACGATTGCTTAAAAGCATCCCTCACCTGATCGCCCTGGAATAATATATTTTTATCAGTTCTCATGATATGTTTTTTGATTATTTGATTGAAAAATGTTCTGCAATTGGCCCTAACGCTAAAGCAGGGAAGAATGATAATGCAGCGATAATAACTATGACCGCGAATACCATGATGCCAAACGTTGTGGTATCAGTTTTAAGCGTTCCTGCTGATTCGGGTATAAATTTTTTGTTTGCCAAAATCCCGGCGATCGCTACAGGGCCGATGATCGGTAGAAACCTTGCCAGGAAAATCACAAGGCCTGTGCCGAAGTTCCAAAAAATATTATTTGCAGTAAGCCCGGCATAGCCAGATCCGTTATTGGCTGAAGCAGACGAAAACTGGTACAGCATTTCGGTAAATCCGTGGAAAGTAGGGTTATTTAGCCATGCAG
>CAISKH010000296.1 GCA_903885865.1 uncultured Mucilaginibacter sp. | reverse complement strand
GAGATCGCCACGCTACCGCTCGCGATGACGCGCGGGTAAGGTAGTGTAGCTCCGGATTTTAATGGGGGAACACCCCAAATCAACCCTAAACCGGGCGTTCACGAGTGTTCACGGAGCGTTCACGGGCGTTCACGCTCCAAAATCGTGAACACTTGAACTGGTTGTTTATCAAGTAGTTAATAAAAACAGAAAATCAACTATCCCAAAATACCTGTAGCTTTATTATTTAACCTCTACTCACCACTCCCTACTCATCACTCCCTACTCACTACTTCACACTCCTCTTCTGTACAACATAAAACCCTATAATAAAAACTACTGCCGAAATAACGAGGCTTACGTAAACATCATTGGTAATAATATCTATCACCAGTTGTTTGGGGTGCTCGTGCCTGGCATGGGGCAGCATACTTTTTAACGCCATCAGGGGCGAGGCGTAGGGGAACCAGAAATCGTAATCCCAGTTTAGGTTAACCATAATTACACCGGCAATGGTGCATACAAAGCCAATACCCATTGGCTTTAAAAAATCAGACCAAACCAGGCTCAACAAAAACTGGATGGATATTATGCCTAATCCCGAAAGAAACAGCTTAAAATAAACCTGTACCAGCATCAATTCCATATGGTATTCAGCAAACTTTAATTCGGGTTTTACCATGCCCAGCAAATTGCCATAGCCAATGGTAAACAATGCGAAAAGCATCAGGCATAGTAGCACCAGGAATAGCGCGTACACATACTTGGCCGTGTAAACTGACCATTTGGCGATGGGCAGGCTGAATAGGGTTTTCCAGGTATCGGCCTTATGTTCAACACTGTTTACCGAATAGGTTATAAATATAATAAATATGGGCAGCAGCAACGTACCCATTATCCCCATTATAGCGCCCGAAAATTGCAGCCACAGCATAGCGGGCGGCAAACCAAGCATTTTGGCGCTATTGGTATAAAAGCCCATAAAAACCAGCAGGCCAATAAGTACCGGCAATAATATGGCGGCCCAAAAACCTAATGTTTTACGGCTTTTATAAAATTCGGACCGGAGCGATAGTATAAAGCCTTTCATTTTGCCGGGGTTTGGGTAATATCTAAAAACAGTTTTTCAAGGTCCTTTTGCACCTTATGTATGCTGTAAACGGTATAGTTATTTTGATTGAGCAGGGCGTTGATCTTACCCATTTCTTCTTTTGAATGGTATATTATCGATAAAGTACGGTCATTTACATCAGCAACGTTATAGCCATTTTTTGTTAGCAGGTTTGCCGCGTCGACTGTATTGTCCGCTTCAATGCGTACCAGCGGCTGGCTTATTGTTTCGAGGTCTTTTATTTCACCCTGGAACAATAGTTCGCCATTATTAATAATGCCTACGTGGGTGGCCATGCGCTCAATTTCGGCCAGTAAATGGCTTGATATAAAAACGGTTTTGTTATGCTGAGTAACCAGCTCCTTCAACAATTCGCGCACCTCGATAATGCCGTTGGGGTCGAGTCCGTTAGTAGGCTCGTCTAATATCAATAATCGGGGGTCCGATAATAGAGCGAGGGCAATACCCAAACGCTGCTTCATTCCCAACGAATAGTTGCCCGCCTTTTTATGGGCCGCGCTGGTTAAATGCACCAGATCGAGCATTTCATCAACACGGGTTTCAGGAATTTGCAGCAGAATGGCCCGGTTTAGCAGGTTTTCTTTGCCGGTAAGGTGGGCGTAAATAGCAGGCTGCTCAACGAGCGAACCTATTTGCGCCAGTATTTCTTTACGGTGGGTTTTAAAATCATGGCCGAATATGCGGATGCTGCCTTCGTCTGATTTTAAAAGATTAAGTAATAGTTTAATGGTAGTGGTTTTCCCGGCGCCGTTGGGGCCCAGAAAACCATATATGCTTCCCTGCGGAACTTGTAGTGACAGCGATTCAACAACCGTTTGGCTGCCAAATT
>CAISKH010000295.1 GCA_903885865.1 uncultured Mucilaginibacter sp. | reverse complement strand
TGTATCCATATTTCTTTACCTGTGGTGGCATCAAGGGCAACCAGTGAGCTATTCTTCGCCAAAACATACATCACATTATCAACGATAATAGGGTTGAATTTATAACCCGAATTATCGCTGGTATTATAAACAAATGCAACATCCAACTGATCGATGTTCTTTTTATTGATCTGTGTAAAGTTTACAAACTTTGAAGCATCAGGGCCACCACCCCAATCCTTCCATTCCGTATGTTGCGGGGGGATGACTGATGTAAGCTTCCTTTTAGGCTTGGGCCCGCTATTACCACCTGCCGGAGCCATAGCAACACAGGCTACACCGGTTAATACTAATATACCGGCCTTAATACCTGTTGATCCGAATAATTTTGAAAATGCAATCAGTTTCATATATAATCTATTCTAACTATTTCTTTTCAGGCAACGCAAATACAATATACCCTTTAGGTACATCAGCGTCGTTCTTTGTTTTATCAATTAAACCGCCTGTTGAGCATACCACTAAATATTCGCGGCCATTTGATTCATAGACCGCCGGTATGCCGGCAGGATTACCTCTTTGCAAGTCGTATGTCCATATAACGTTGCCGTTGTCGGCATCAATTGCTCTTAATTTTCCATCAATACAGGTAGCAAATACCAACCCCGAAGCGGTAATAACCATTCCTTTACCCTGCGTTCCGTTTGGCGCTCCTTTACCAATTACGCCATCTCTTTTATTGTCGCCCAGCGGAATTCTCCATTTGATAACGCCTTTGTTGAGGTCGTAGGCTGCAATGCCACACCATGGCGGAGATAACAGGTTGGGTACCGAAACACCATAGTCTGAGCGTTCAATGTATTGAACCCTGGGGCCGGTATAGCCAGCAGGGTAATCTTTCATACCTGTAAAGCCGTAAGGATTTACTACCGGTGTTTTCATTGGCGCTCCCCCTGAAGCTACCACAGGGCCATCAGGCATGGCTAGTGGTACATCAATCAAGTGCCGGTTAAGGGCTGCCGGTGTGAGGTAGGTATAAATATCGTCAATTGTCCGTTCTTCTAAATGCGCGAAACCCGGCATCCTTCCGCGGCCGGTGCCTACCGTTGATTTAAAAACATCTAAAGGAATCCTGCCATTTAAATTAAGCAGCGAAGGGCCTAATTCGGTTATGCCAGCTTTATCAGTGCCATGACATGACTGGCAATATAGCGCGTAGGATACTTGTCCCTGATTCATGCTATTGGCAACCGCGGCGGTTACACGCGAGTTTGGCGAAGTTGGATCAGGCCGCTTTTTAAGCATATAAAAATCAGGTAGCTCCTGGAACATTACATATACCAATCCTTTATCCGGATTTGCCGCTGTATTGCCGTAGCTAGCGCCACCTACCGAACCTGGTATGGCGATAGTTTCATATTTATCAGAAAGCGGTTGGAATGGCCCAGCCTTGGCGGCGGCCACCCTTGCTATCATTTTTTCCCTAACATCAGGCTTTAAATAAGGATTAATGTCATCAACCGTAACCGTATGCCTTTGAAATGGCGGTATTACAGTTGGAAAAGGTTGAGTAGGCGATGTCTTTTCATCAGGCATCTCGCTTTGCGGAACCGGGCGCTCCTCGATAGGCCATAGTGGTTTGCCTGTAATGCGGTTAAATACATACAAAAAGCCGTTTTTCGAAGCTACGGCCACAGCATCCACCTCTTTGCCGTTATGGTTAACGGTAATAAGTTGCGGCGCAGCTGTAAGGTCATAATCCCAAAGATCATGATGCACAGTCTGGAAATGCCATAAATGTTTGCCCGTGCGCGCATCAAGCGCCAGTATGCAGTCGCCATACAAACCGTTGCCCGCGCGGTCGACGCCGTCATAATCATAAGTTGGCGAGCCTAAAGGGAAGTACGCTATGCCATGTTTTTCATCGACTGATATTTCGCCCCAGGTATTAATAGCGCCTACATATTTATAGGCATCTTTTGGCCATGTCTCGTAACCAGGTTCGCCGGGGAAGGGGATGGTATGAAATATCCATTCCTGTTTTCCGGTAATAACATTAAATGCCCTTACATGGCCCGGGCCCGAAAATAGAGGCTCGCCGGGTGAAGAGCCCAGCAATATTAAATTTTTATAAATATGGCCCGGCGCGGTTGATGCCGCGCGCCCAAATTGTGACGGATCGCGGTCAAGGCCTTGTTTCAGGTCAACAGAACCACCGTCGCCAAAGGTAAGGATGGATTTGCCGGTGTTGGCATCAATGGCCTGCAAACTATTGCCCAGGCATATCATCAACCGCTTTTGTTTTTTATCGGGGCTTTCCCAAAAATTAACACCCCGCTGAATTATACCGCGCAGGTTAGCATGTATCCATATTTCCTTACCCGTTGTGGCATTAAGGGCTATCATTGAACTGTTTTTCGCCAGCAAATACATTACATTATCCACAATAATGGGGTTAAACTTATACCCCGCATTATCACCGCTTGGATATACAAATGCCGGTTCAAGCTGTGCTACATTCTTTTTGTTGATCTGTGTAAATTCAACAAATTTTGAATGGTCGGGGCCACCGCCAAAATCTTTCCATTCAATATGCTGCCTGGAGGTACCCGGTGCTACTTTCTTTTTAGGTTTTGGCCCCGGTTTAGCGCTCATCATCACCAAACAGGTTATACCTGTTAATAATAACAATGCTGCTTTCACATCAAGTACACGGAATAACTTAAAAAATGCAATTGCTTTCATACAATCTATTATAACTATTTCTTTTCAGGCAATGCAAATGCAATATACCCTTTAGGCACATCTGCCTCAGCCTTTGTCTTGTCTGTTAATCCGCCTGTTGCGCATACTACTAAATATTCTCGCCCGTTTTCCTTGTATATTGCAGGAATACCGTTAGCGTCCCTTCCCAGGTCATATTCCCATATAACTTTGCCGTTATCAGCATCAATGGCCCTTAGTTTTCCATCTTTACATGTAGCGAATACTAAACCTGATTTAGTAATAACCATACCGTGGTTTTGGGTGCCATTGTTTAGGCCCATACCTTTTGTGCCTGATTGGGCATCATCGCCAAGGCCTATCCTCCATTTCATGATGCCTTTATTCAGGTCATAAGCCGCTATACCGCACCATGGCGGAGATAATATATTGCCGGGGTTATCGCCCCAGTTATGTGCTTCAACAAATTGAACTTTTTTACCAGTATAGCCCTCGGGATAATCTTTCATACCGCCGCCTCCAAAGCCGCCTCCGGCCGCGCCGGCCGGCATTGGTGCGCCACCCGAAGCTACTACCGGTCCGTCAATTACAGGTTCTGCAGCCCCTGCACCGCCGCGCCCGCCGCGTCCTCCGCGCCCACCGGCTGGGGGTACCAGGTAAGCGTAAATAGCATTCACTGTACTATCTTCCAGGTGAGGGAAGCTTGGCATACGGCCACGTCCCGAACTTAAAACCGATTTGAAGTTTGTTTGGTCTACTCTGCCTGCCAATGTAAGCAGTGTAGGCGCACCGCCATTTTCTGCAGTACCGGCACGGTCGGCGCCATGGCAGGTTTGGCAGTATTGCGCATAGGCTATCTGGCCTTTTGCATTACCCGCAAATGCGCCGCCCTGCCCTCTGCCCTGGGGTTGATCGGACCTTTTCTTTAACAGATAAAAATCTGATACCTCCTGGAACATTACATATACCAATCCTTTATCAGGATTGGCCGCTGTATTACCATAATTGGCGCCGCCAACTGAACCGGGGTTTGACAATACTTCATATTTATCAGAAAGCGGCTGGAACGGGGCTGATTTAGCTGCGAGCAGCCTTTTCGTCAATGCTTCTTTCTTAGCAGGTGAAAGGTAGGGGTTCATGTCATCGACTGTAACCTGGTGCCTGTCAAAAGGAGGTAGCTGAGGTTGGAAAGGTTGTGTTGGCCACGCATTTTCATCGGGCATGTCGCTTTTCGGAACAGGACGTTCTTCAATAGGCCATAAAGGCGCGCCTGTAAGGCGGTTGAAAGCGAATAGGTAGCCACCTTTTCCGGCTACAGCTACTGCTTCAACCTTTTTACCTTTGTGCATTACGGTGATCAGTTGCGGAGCGGCTGTAACATCATAATCCCACATATCATGGTGTACTAACTGGAAGTGCCATAAATGCTTACCTGTACGGGCATCGAGCGCCAATAAACAGTTTCCATACAAGCCCTTACCTACACGGTCGGCGCCATCATAATCATAAGTTGGTGAACCTAAAGGGAAGAAAGCAATCCCATTTTTTTCATCAACTGATATTTCTCCCCAGGTATTTATAGCGCCTACATATTTATAAGAATCTTTGTTACCCCATGTTTCGTAACCGGGTTCGCCGGGCATTGGAATGGTATGAAATATCCATTCCTGTTTCCCGGTAAGGATATTAAATGCCCGCACGTGGCCTGGGCCCGAAAATAAGTTTTCGCCCGGCGATGACCCTACAATAATGAGGTTTTTATAAACATGACCCGGAGAAGTTGATGCTGCCACGCGAAACAATGAGGGGTCGCGGTCAAGGCCCTGTTTCAGGTCAACCGAACCATTATTACCAAAAGAAAGTATAGACAGGCCGATAATGGCGTCAATTTCCTGTAAAGTTTGCCCTATGGTTACGATCAGGCGTTTTTGCTTTTTATCAGGGCTTTGCCAGAAATTGATTCCGCGCTGGCCAATCCTCATATTTGTATGTATCCATATTTCTTTACCTGTTGTCGCATTTACTGCAACTAACGAACCGTTTTTTGCAATAACATACATTACATTATCCACAATAATGGGATTAAATCTATAGCCTGTTTTGTCATTGGCGGTTGAATATATAAGGGCTGGTTGGAGCTGAGTCACATTTTGTTTGTTGATCTGTGTAAAGTCTACAAATTTTGAATGGTCGGGGCCGCCGCCAAAATCTCTCCATTCAGTATGTTCTTTGGGGATCAATGATTTTGAGGCCGAAGCCACGGCTTTTTTCTTTGGTGCTGTGCTTTTTTTAACAGCTTGCTGCGCTATTGCGCTATAACCTGTAAAGGTTAAAAGCAATAAAATAGCCTTTACGCTTGCTGAGCGGAAAGACCGGGTAATTACAACTGGTTTTGGTTTCATGATAACTATAACTGGTTTTTTCTGGTTATTTTTTTGATGGGAGTGTAAAAACGATATATTGGTAAGGCACTTCGGTATTTGGTTTTGATTTATCGATCTGGTCAGACACGGAACAGATAGCATATATTGTTTTGAAAAACATAAATTTATTCAATAGTTTAATCAGGTTATATTTTATAATAATACTACACTTTTATCAAATTGATGTAAAAAACAGCAGGCATACCTATGCTGTAAGAAAACATTAATAAACTAATTGTTGCGTAATTCTATTAAAATTGGCTATCCAAATATATTATATATTAACAATAATTTATCGCTTTGTACTTAGAATGTTACGCTACTACATCGATTTCGTTGCAACAATAAATAACAAATAATTTAACTATAATTTTAGGTGCGCTTTATAATAGCAGATTCCCTTTAAATGGTGAGTTAAGAGGGGCTTAAAATAGTTGAACCCATATAACGTTTATGCTTATACTTGTTTTTTGTAAGGTATAACAAGTACTTTAACCGTTTAAATTTGGATGGTTTTAATGAATAGAGAGCAATCAAGGTTAAAAGAACCCGGCTGGAAAAACTGGGGCCCCTATGTTAGTGATCGCCAGTGGGGAACTATACGGGAAGATTACAGCGCGAACGGCGATGCCTGGAACGCGGTTACGCATGATGCCGCGCGCAGTAAAGCCTATCGTTGGGGCGAAGAGGGTATTGCCGGGATATGCGACCATGAGCAATTACTTTGCTTTGCTATCGTCTTGTGGAACAAAAAAGACCCTGTTATAAAGGAACGCTATTTTGGTTTAACCAACCCGGAAGGCAATCATGGCGAAGATGTAAAGGAACTGTATTATTATCTGGATAATACACCTACGCATTCGTATATGAAAACGCTGTATAAATACCCGCAGCAGGAATATCCTTACAGCAACCTGCTCGATGAAAATAAACGAAGAACACGTAATGACCCGGAATTTGAACTGATAGATACCGGTATATTTAATAATGACGAATACTTTGATGTTTTTACTGAATACGCCAAAAACGCTGTCGATGATATTTTAATAAAGATCACTGTTAATAACCGCGGCAATGAGGATGCTACTTTAAATGTGATGCCGACCATATGGTTTCGCAACACCTGGGCCTGGGGTTATGATGATTACCGCCCGCAGTTATCAGAAGAGTCGGATGGGGTTATCGATATTTATCATAAAGAACTTGGCCAGTTTTGGTTAAAGGCTGATGGCGAATGCGGCTTATTGTTTTGCGACAATGAAACCAATACCCAGCGCCTTTATAATTATGATAGCGGCAAACAGTTCCACAAGGATGGTATAAACGATTATATCACCACTGGTGCGCCTGCCATCAACCCTAAAAATACCGGAACAAAAGCAGCGGTTAATTACGACATAACCGTGCGTGCAAAACAAAGCGTTACCCTGCGCTTACGGTTAACTAATGATGCCGGCGACAGTTTTGCTGATTTCGACAAAATATTTGGCGCGCGTATAACTGAAGCGGATGAATTTTATCAGGATATCATACCAAATGACACCAATACCGACATGGCCAATATAAGGCGCCAGGCGCTTGCCGGTATGTTGTGGAACAAGCAGTTTTATTATTACAACGTTAATCAATGGCTAAACGGCGACCCCGCGCAACCCGTGCCTCCCGCGCAGCGCTTAAACGGGCGCAATAATAAATGGCGGCATTTAAATAACAAGGATATTATTTCGATGCCTGATAAATGGGAATATCCCTGGTTTGCAGCGTGGGACCTGGGGTTTCACTGTTTGGCCCTGGCAGATGTTGATATCGCCTTTGCAAAAAACCAATTAATGCTACTGGTACGGGACTGGTACATGCACCCCAACGGTCAGCTGCCTGCCTATGAATGGGATTTTGGCGATGCCAATCCGCCTGTACATGCAATGGCTACATGGAAAATATATAACTTGGATAAAGCTGCCTGTAAGGGCAAGGGCGATACCTATTTCCTGGAAAGGGTATTCCATAAGCTTATGCTCAATTTTACTTGGTGGGTAAACCGAAAGGATGCATCGGGTAAAAACGTTTTTGAGGGTGGTTTTTTGGGGTTGGATAATATCGGCGTGTTCGACAGGAACACGCTGTTGCCTTCGGGCGAACATTTAGAACAGGTTGACAGCACAGGCTGGATGGCTATGTATTCGCTTAATTTAATGAAAATAGCGGCCGAACTGGCCACAACTAATAAGGCGTATGCCGACATTGCCTCCAAGTTTTTTGAACACTTTATTTATATAGCAGGCGCAATGGCTAACCTGGGGGCTGATAACCAGGGTTTGTGGGATGAAACAGACGGTTTTTTTTACGATCAGTTGCGCCTTCCGGATAACAGCACCGAAAAAATGAAGGTTAGAAGCATGGTGGGCCTTGTGCCTTTATTTGCTACCGAAGTATTGGATGATACAGACATCACCGACAACCCTATTTTCAGCAGCCGGATGCAATGGTTTGAAGATAACCGGCCCGACTTGGCCGCCGAGGTATCGCGCTGGAACGAAAAAGGGGCTAACAACAAACATCTCGTCAGTTTGCTGCGTGGCTACCGCATGAAATCCTTATTAAAATATATGCTGGACGAGAACGAGTTTTTAAGTTCTTATGGTATCAGGTCGGTTTCAAAATATCACTTAAATAACCCTTATTATGTAAAAGTAAACGGGGTTGAATTTGGCATGAAATACGTCCCGGCCGAAAGCGACAGCGATTCGTTTGGGGGTAACAGCAATTGGCGCGGTCCGGTATGGATGCCGGTTAACTATATGATCATTGAAAGCCTGAACCGCTTTTATGAATATTACGGCGACGGGTTTAAGGTGGAGTGCCCAACGGGATCGGGGAATTTTATGGATCTTAAACAAGTAAGCAACGAAATATACAGCCGTGTGTCAAAAATATTTTTGCGGGATGAAAATGGCAACCGGGCGGTTTTTGGAAGCGATGCCAAATTGCAAACCGACCCCCAATTTAAAGATAACCTGGTGTTTTATGAATATTTCGACGGGGACAATGGTCGCGGAATGGGCGCCTCACACCAAACCGGGTGGACAGGGTTAATTGCAAATTGTTTGAATACAATTTAGATGGGGAGCTGAGGGGGGCGAAATAATATAAAAAATTTTTATCTTTCGCCGTTATATTATTTTTATTAAAAATAAATCCAGTTACTACATGAAGCCTGTTAAAATCATTTTCACCCTCTTTTTTATGATCGGCGCTTATGTCGCGAAAGCGCAAAATGCTGTGCCTGAGCCGGTAAAATACGATCAGCACAAGGTTTTTACGCCTTTGTTTTATCCCGATAATGGCAACCAGTACCGCACAGCCGCGGGAGCACCCGGCGCGAAATACTGGCAAAACCGTGCCGATTATAAATTAAACGTAACGCTTGATACCGCGAAGCACCGAATAACCGGTTCTGCTATTATCAATTATACCAATAACAGCCCGGACGGCCTTACGTTTTTATGGCTGCAGGTTGACCAGAATATTTACCGCGAAGATTCAAGAGGACAGGCTACCAGCCCGGTTACCGGAGGCCGCTTTGTAAATAAAAGCTATACCAATGGCGACGAGATAAAGGGCGTTTACATCATTAAAAATGGTAAAGCCGAAAAAGCCGAGTACCTGGTAACCGATACCCGTATGCAGATCAAGCTGAAAGATTCGCTGAAAGCGAACGGCAAAAAGCTCGAGATAAAAATTGATTATGCCTTCGACGTTCCTGAATACGGCACCGACCGCATGGGCAGGCTGAACACCAAAAATGGCTGGATATATCAAATTGCGCAATGGTACCCGCGCATGGAGGTTTATGATGATATAATGGGCTGGAACGTGATCCCTTATATGGGCGCGTCGGAGTTTTACCTGGAGTATGGCAATATTGATTATACCATTATTGCTCCCGCAGGTTTGGTTGTAGTAGGCTCCGGTGAGTTGCTTAACCCGGCCGAAGTATTGTCGCCAACCGCCATTGGTAGGTTAGCTGCAGCGGCCAAGAGCGATAAAACGGTGAGCATTCGCGATTCATCTGATATTTTCAACAAGAAATCATATCCTCAAAAAGCGAGTTTGACCTGGCATTTTTTTTGTAAAAACACCCGCGATGTATCATGGGCGGCGTCAAAAGCATTTATATGGGACGCGGCACGCATTAACCTGCCAAGCGGAAAAAAAGCCCTGGCGCAATCGGTTTACCCTATTGAGGTGGAAGGAAAAAATGCCTGGGGACGGTCTACAGAATATGTAAAGGGCGCGATAGAACTCTACTCCAAACAATGGTATGAATATACTTACCCCGTTGCTACCAACGTAGCCGGAACGGTAGGTGGCATGGAATACCCCGGTATAGTATTTTGCGGCTGGAAGTCGCAAACCGGCGAACTATGGGAGGTAACCAACCACGAATTTGGGCATAACTGGTTCCCGATGATCGTAGGCTCGAACGAGCGTAAATACGCGTGGATGGATGAAGGCTTTAATACCTTTATTAATAAGGTAGATACCAAATTTTTTAATAATGGCGAGTACTGTCAGCCCCAAGATTTTCAAAAAACTGCCCCGGATATGTTTAACCCCGACGCGGACCC
>CAISKH010000294.1 GCA_903885865.1 uncultured Mucilaginibacter sp. | reverse complement strand
TCAAAAGCCATTGATGAACTGGGCGATATCCTGAGAAAAGAAAAAATAACCATTCTGCACGCGGTGCCAAGTTTGCTGGCCGTAATGGAAGATAGCATATCGTCCCTGCGCCTGGTAAATGCCGGGGGCGAAGCTTGTACACCTCAGGTATTGGCCAAGTGGTCAAAACCCGGTATGCAGTTTTATAACAGTTACGGGCCCACAGAAACTACCGTAACAGCTACCGTAGCTCCCCTAAACGCGGGCGACCCGATTATTATAGGGCAGCCGTTGCCTAACTATAACCTGGCGGTGGTTGATAAAGCATTAAATATTTTGCCTTATGGCGAAGAAGGTGAATTAATAATAACGGGCCCGGGTGTTGCGTCGGGGTATGTTAAATTACCGCAGCTTACGCAGCAAAAATTCGTGCCCAAACCGAGTTCAATGACCGCCTTGCCGGGTAATATGATATACCGTACCGGTGATGCAGCTGTAATTAATAAAGACGGCAGCGTTGACCTTCATGGCCGTTTTGACGACCAGATAAAGCTGCGCGGATACCGCATTGAGTTGGGCGAAATAGAAACCCGGTTAAACGCCATAGCAGGTGTTGCATCGGCGGTGGTAGCGGTAAAACAGGATGGTAACGGGCAGGATCAACTGGTGGGCTATGTAGTAATGGACGGGCGGAATTGCATTGAAGAGAACTTATTCCGGATAGAGCTGGCTAAAACTCTGCCAACCTATATGGTGCCGGGCACTATTATGGCTATTGATGAAATGCCCCGTATGCCAAGCGGAAAAATAAACCGTAAGGCGCTCCCTGTGCCCGGCTCGTTCACCGCACCAAGCAATCTTAAAAACACGATCGATCTTAACGCCCCTGCTGCCGACAGGATACAGGCAGTGCTGCGCGGTATATTCCCTAATAAAGAGATCGACCCATCCATGGATTTTTTTGACGACCTGGGCGGGCACTCCCTGCTGGCTGCGGGCTTTGTATCGCAGCTGCGCCGTGACGCCAATTTGCCCGGCGCGTCGTTAAAAGATATATACCTTAATCGCCCGTTAAGCAATTTAATAGGCGTTTGGGAAAGCCAGCCAGCGGTTAAACCCAAATCAAAACGCGATTATAAAAGGGTGCCATTACCTACCTACTTATTTTGCTGGCTGGCGCAAACCATATCCCTGCTATTGATTTACGGTTTATTTGCCTTCCAGGTATTTATACCCTATTTGGGTTATTACTATATAGACCAGGAAACCAGTAATGTGGCTTATTCTATCATCACTTCGCTGGTATTGTTTTCGTTTATCCCGCCCATATTTACTATTATATCTATTGGAGCCAAATGGCTGGTGATTGGTAAAATGAAGGAAGGGAATTACCCGCTATGGGGCAGCTATTATTTCAGGTGGTGGTTTGTAAAGACTATTCAGCGCCTGTTGCCCGCGCAGTTTTTAAACGGAACACCGCTGTATCCCCTTTATTTACAATTATTGGGGATGAAAATAGCTCCAAATGCTCAGATAAGCGATTTTAGTTTTGGTGCCGAGGATTTGATAACCATAGGAGCCGATGTAAGCCTGAGCTCGCAAACCAACCTAAATAACGCATTTGTTGAGGATGGGCTACTTAAACTGCGGCGAATAACCTTAGGCGATCACGCTTATATTGGCAGCAGCGCAATAATATCGGGAGATAGTCATGTGAAGGACTGGGGCGAGTTGCAGGACCTTAGTTTTTTGCCGCCCGGAAAAACTATTGAAGAGGGTGAGGTTTGGAGAGGCAGTCCTGCTATATTTAAAGAAAAGAAAAATATCGCCGACCTGCCGCAGCCATTGGCAGTATCAACTTTTACCCGTAGAAAATATAAGCTGATATTTATTCTGTGTATGATGATGTTCCCGGTGATAATTTTATTGCCGCTGCTGCCAACTATTATTGAAATAAACAGGATGGACAATGCAGCGCCCGATTATAATTTTAATTATATGGTGAATGTACCGGTACTGGCCATACTATACATATGCTTATTCGCTTTAGAGACCATTGTGCTTGCCCGTATTTTACAGCGTGGAATAAGGCCCGGAAAATATTCTGTTTACAGTACGTTTTATGTGCGTAAGTGGTTTGCCGACCAGTTAATGTCATTGAGCCTTATTGTAATGCACCCTATATACGCTACGGTGTATGTGGCTGCTTATTTCAGGGCGCTTGGAGCGAAAATAGGCAAGGGCACAGAAATATCAACTGCAAGCAATGTAACGCACCCCTTATTAGAGATTGGCGATGGTGCCTTTGTTGCCGACGCGGTTAGCCTCGGCGAGTCAGATATTCGCGGGCAACAGTTGATACTCGATAATACTACCATTGGTAACAGGAGTTTTGTGGGTAACAGCGCACTTATACCGCAGGGCTATCATTTAAATAATAATATGCTGATCGGGGTGTTGTCTGTTCCGCCTGATGAGCAGCAGATGGTTAACGAAACCGCTCGTGACTGGTTCGGCTCACCTGCTATACCACTTCCGAGAAGGCAAGAAAGCACCCCTTTTGGCGACGAGTTAACCATCAACCCCAATAATTACCGCCGGTTTGCCCGAGGACTGGTTGAGTTTATCCGTATCATCCTGCCCGAAAGCGCTATAATTTGCTTTTCCATATTCTTTATTGCTTACGCACACGACCT
>CAISKH010000293.1 GCA_903885865.1 uncultured Mucilaginibacter sp. | reverse complement strand
TGAAGAAGCGGGGATACAGCATTATAAAATGGAGTTGAAATAATTAGTTAAAAGACGGGGGATCAACCCTTGACCTTATAAAAACACTCTCTCCGAATAATCCATCGCCTCCTGTAATTTATCAAAATTAAGCCCGTGCAGGGCGTTTTGGGTTTGGAGATAGACTACCAGGCTTTCGGTAGCGATATTGCCTGTAAGCTCGTCGTTGGCCATGGGGCAACCGCCGTAGCCTTTTAATGCGCTGTCAAACCGTTTGCAGCCACTTTGATAGGCAGCTTCCACTTTTTCATACCAGGTATGGGGAGTACTATGTAAATGCACACCAAATTCTGTTTGGGGAAATTGAGTACACAACTGGGGATATATGCTGTTGATCTGCCCGGCAGTGGCGATGCCAATAGTATCTGATAAGGCAATGATGCCGATGCCTTCCTCAACCAGTTTCTCCGTCCAATGCTGTACAACGCCGGTGTTCCATTCATTCCCGTAAGGGTTGCCAAAACCCATGGATAAATAAACCAGTAACTCTTTATTTTTATTACCGCATAAGTTTTTGATTCTTTTTACGGTATCAAAAGCATCGTTAATGGTTGAGTTGGTGTTGCGCAGCTGAAATGTTTCTGATATAGAGAAAGGATACCCCAAATAAGTTATTTCATCATGCTGTACCGCTTCTTCGGCGCCACGGTAATTGGCTATTATAGCTAATAGTTTTGAACGGGTACTGCCCAGATCAAGTTTCTTTAATACGGCCGCCGTATCCCTCATTTGCGGAATGGCTTTAGCCGATACAAAACTGCCGAAGTCGATCGTATCAAAACCTACCTGCAACAGCAGGTTAATATAGGCAGCTTTTATGTCGGTTGGTACAAAATCAGGCAAGCCCTGCATAGCATCGCGGGGGCACTCGGTGAGTTTTATTTTTTTTTCGGGCATTTGGAATATTATAAAGGTACAAAAAAGCAAGGCCCCAAATGTTCTTTGGAGCCTTACTTTTTTGTATTTATTGGTTGTGGTTGATTACCTCAAATCCTTCTTTCCAAAATCTATAATTACTGGTGTAGCTATACAAATTGACGAGTATGTACCAAAACATACACCAACTAGTAAAGCAAACGAGAATCCTCGAATAACTTCACCACCGAATATGAACAATACAACAAGCACAAACAATACCGTTAACGCGGTAATGATAGTACGGCTTAATGTATTATTGATAGCGTTATTGATAACCTCTTTTGGTTCATCAGTTTTTGCATGGTGCAGGCTCAGGAACTCGCGTATACGGTCGAACACCACTACGGTATCGTTAATTGAATAACCTATTACCGTTAATATCGCCGCCACAAAAGACTGGTCGATATCAAGGAAAGGCAATACATTTTTAAACAACGAGAAGAACGACAATACCATTAAAGCATCGTGCGCCGTTGCAACCATCGCGCCCAAACTAAACTGCCATTTACGGAACCTTAACAGGATATAGGTTGAAATAACAATGATGGCAAAAATAACCGTCCATATAGCATCTTTTCTCAAACTATCAGCAATGGTGGCCTGCACTTTCTGTGAATCTATGATATCCTTTCTTGATATTTGCGTTACCGCTTTTTTATTAAGCAATTCCAGCAAGGTGCTTTCAACCTTATTGTCAGCATTTGTCGAATTATCTTCTATCAGGTAATTAGTGGTTACGCTGATATCTGAACCAAAGGTTTTAACTTCGGTACCACTGCCCATAACACCAACAATGGCGTTGCGTACATCTTCCACCTTAGCGTTCTTGTTTTGAAAACGCAGGGTGTAGTTACGTCCGCCTGAGAAATCAACGCCATAGTTAAAGCCTTGTACAATCATGGATATGATACCTGCCACTATAAAAGTACCTGAGAAAATATAGAATCTTGCGCGTTTTTTCACGAACGCGAAATTGGCGTTCTTAAATGTATGGGAGCTCCATGGGTTCGAGAACTTAATATCCCATCCTTTCTCTATCATCCATTCAAATATCAGCCTTGAAATTAATAATGAACAGAATAACGAAGTGATAATACCTATCATTAATGTAGTTGCAAAACCCTGTATGGGCCCGCTTCCGAAAATAAATAATATTAAACCGGTAAGGAATGTACTGACGTTAGAGTCTAATATGGATGATAAAGCATGTTTAAACCCGTCGCTTACTGCTAAACGTATCGATTTTCCTAAAGCCAATTCTTCGCGCACACGTTCGTAGATCAGCACGTTCGCATCAACAGACATACCGAATAACAGCACGATACCCGCAACACCCGGTAAGGTTAGTACCGCGCGCAAACTGGTTAGTACCCCCATCAGGAAGAATACGTTGATAATTACAGCAACAACCGCTACGGTACCTGCACGATTGTAATAAGCAACCATGAACACCAATACCACCAACAGGCCCACCAGGCATGACATTAAACCATTATTGATAGATTGCTCACCTAATGTCGGACCCACAATATGCTCGCCAATAATGCGTGCCGGTGCGTCTAAACGGCCCGCTTTTAATACGTTGGCCAAATCTTTGGTATCTTCGACGGTAAAGCTTCCTGAAATTGATGATACGCCGCCCGAAATTTCATTCTGTACCGCGGGGGCAGAATAAACATTATCATCCAAAACTATGGCAACGGCTTGTTTGGTTTGTGCAGCTTCGGCAGTAACGGCGCGCCATTTTTCGGCTCCCTGCGAGTTCATGATCATTCTCACTTCTGGCTGGCCTTTTTGGTCAACATCGTTTTGCGCATCCGTTATTACATCGCCTTCCAGTACTGGTCCATTTTGGGCCCCTGATAACTTAAGGGCATATAACTCGAAAATTTTGGTTTTTTCAAGCGGCTTAACGCCCCATAAAAATTTTATATTATGTGGTAATGCGCCCTTTACATCTGGGCTATGCAGGTAAGCGTCAACCTTCGCGGTATCTTTTTGAGCCGACCAACCAACTACCGGTCCGGGGCGCAATTGCTGCTGGCCAGACTGAGGGTCCTGGTAAGTAGGTGTAGACAATATGCTCAAAAGCGGGTGAGTTGAATTTAACTTTGCCTTGGCTGCTAATGATGTATCCTTTGAGGCATTTTTTTCTACCTTATTTAACAAGGCTAAACCGCCTTTTGCTGCAGTGGTGTCTTTTTTAGCGCCGGCAACTTTTGTTTTTGCCGAGTCTTTAGCAGTAGTTTTAATTTTTGCGGCTAATAAATTATCAATAGCAGTAAGTTGTTGATAAACCTGCTGGTTCTCGAATGTCTCGTAAAACTCCAGTTTGGCAGTTCCCGATAAAAGTTTACGCACACGCTCAGGGTCTTTAACACCCGGCAACTCTATCAGTATACGGTTAGTATTTGTTTCTAATTGAATATTTGGCTGTGTAACGCCAAATTGGTCAATACGTGTATTTAATACAGTAAACGATTGTTTTACAGCCAGGCTTGCTTCTTCTTTAAGATAAGTTTCTACACCGGCGTTTGAGGCATTATATTTAAGGTGCGATTGGTTGTCCTTATTTGAAAAAATTGCCGCTAACTTTCCGTTAGGGTTAAGTTTTTCGTATTCTCTAACAAATTTTGTAATGTAATCGGTTTGGCTAATGTCAGCTGTAGCATTGGCCAGCGCCTTGTTAAAAACTACATCCGGGTTGTTATTTGATAACACCTTTACTAATTCGACTAATGATATTTGCATGGTTACGTTCATGCCGCCTTTAAGGTCGAGCCCCAGGGCCAGTTCTCTTTCCAGGCAATATTGATAAGTATGGCCCAAAACAGGGTAGGCCCCCGGTAATTGTGAAACCGAATCCAGGTATACTTTCACTTTGGCAGTATCTCCTTTGGCATATACCGCCGCATCCTTTTCAACTTTATGCGTTACCCATGTAAACGAAAGCTGATAGATACATACGATCGTTAATATTACAGCGAAAAATTTAATAACCCCTTTACCTTGCATCGTAAATCAAAATATGTAATTAATTAGTTTATAAGCGTTTTAAAC
>CAISKH010000292.1 GCA_903885865.1 uncultured Mucilaginibacter sp. | reverse complement strand
TCAACCAGGTCATGAAGGCGTTTGTTGCCCTGGAAATCGACGGCTGATACCAGCACCACAAAATCGCCCTGGTTATCATGGTAATAAACCCCTACCGTTTGGTGGTCGCCTTCGGCAAACTCTATTTCTGTTCGTCTGCGTACGGTCTCTATTACCTTATTGCTCCAGTATTGCTGTTTATCTTTAATAAATGAGGCGGCGTTTTTATTATCATAAAACCGGATGATCTCGCCCGGTAACTGCTTGAGGTATCGCGTGCGTACCCTTCCTAATGAATCGGCCGAAATTTCATCAGCCTTCAAATACAACTGCGAGGCTACTTTGGCCCGGTCGAGCAGGCGGTTATAAAAATCAGTTTTAACCAGCGAGGTAAACGCAATGAAAATTATTACCATCGCAATAAAAAATATAATAGCGCTGGTTAACGTAAAATAAAGCGAAAGCCTGTTTTTTATTTTCATTTATTCGCCCGCAAAATATAGCCCATGCCTATAACGGTATGGATTAATTTGTTTTTAAACCCCTTCTCTATTTTTTTTCGCAGGTAGTTAATATATACATCTATAAAGTTGGTTCCGGTATCAAAATCTATCTTCCAAACCTGTTCGGCTATATATTCTCTTGACAAAATTTTATTAGGATGGCGCATAAACAGCTCCAGCAATGTATATTCCTTGGCGGTTAAGGTAATGGGTACACCTGCGCGTTCAACAATATTGCTCCAGGTATCTAATTTAAGATCTTCAAACGTAAATACGTGCTCTTCGGTTTTCGCATTGGCTGTTTTCCGCCTCAACAATGCTTCAATACGCGCCAGTAACTCGCTAAAGTGGAAAGGCTTTACCAGGTAATCATCGGCCCCGGCCTTTAATCCCGATACTTTATTTTGTATCTGGTCGAGCGCGGTTAGCATCAAAATGGGGGTATCGGTATCGGTTAACCGTACCTGGCGGCAAAGCTCAATGCCATTAGTATCGGGCAGCATTACGTCTAATATCAACAGATCAAAAGCTTCGCCCTTCAGCAAATTTTTGGCCGCGCTGCCTGTACCTGCCGTTGTTACTTTATAGCCATGCTCTTCGAGCCCTTTGCAAATAAAGGCCGCTACTTTTTGTTCATCTTCAACTAAACAGATGCTATTCATTACTTAATGTGCAGATATGCGGATGTGCAAATGTGCGGATTGATGTGCAGATGTGCAAATATGCGGGTGTGCAGATGATTTTTGATTATCTGTACATTACAATTTCATTTATCGCAAGGTCCTCTGCGAGAGACCCTGCGGGGACGGAAAAATAATTGTGTACAAGATTGCCTTTGTGATATTTGATTTCTCGTTACAAATCTATATTGCCTGAAACTCCAAGCAAATACTCTATCTTCTCTTTAAAAACTTTAAGCATAGTTTCATTTTCTATTGCTTTCCATGCATTAAATTTACTCCAGTTATTATACGGGTCTTCAAGGCGCCTATACCATGGCCACCAACTGCTGTTCTTTACAGTGTTGTTTGGTAATGACTTAAGAGTGCTTCTTAATTCGGTTGGTATTGATATTTTTTCCGGATCTTTCTTTACGATAAAACCATAGATAAGATCCTTGTCATAGCTTTGAAACTGGAAAGCAATTTTTACGTTTTCCCATCCAGACTTGTCTATCCAAAAGCCGGTATAGTTACGATCAAAGTCTATATTGTTTGTGCATTTTAAGCCCAAATCACAACACATTATTTCCAATTTGGGTATAAAGTCGCCCAGCAATTTATCGCAGGCATTGTCTATGTTATCACTTATTAAAAATGCGGCCTCTAAATTGACTTTTAACAAGTCGCTTAATTCTTCTTGCATGGTATTATTGATAGTTTGGTTTGTTAAATATTTTATCAGGTTAATGTATTGGGTAATTGACTCTCTGATTATTGGATTAATGGCAGCTTCTTTGCGGCATTGCTCCAGCCAATTTAAAATATCGTGTTTGTAAGAATAACACTTAAAATGAATATCGTTTTTAAGTTCGCCTATACTGTCATCATTTGGCTCCTTGCCATTTAAGGTTAAGTATAGTATGTCGGCGCTGTTTGAATAATTATAATATCTGGTTAACTGATGAGACTGATCGCCTGCATATATCTTATTTTCAATAATAATTTGATTGTGATTGCTTTCATCTGTAATTAAAATATCAATGCGCCCACCCTCTAAACCGTTGGCACTTATAAAGCCTGCATGTTTTTCAATTTCGACATTGCAACTGGCGGTATCAATCATCTGCTGTTTAAAGCAAAAGGCATTTACAAAAAGCTTAAGGAAAACATCTTTTTGTCCATGGCTGCCTTTGGGGTTTAAAAGTTCGGCTATAAATGCCGAATGCATTCTAACCTCCGAGGATTCGAGCTTAAGTATACGGAAAACGTTAAAGTTTTCCCCTGTTAATTCGCTTACCTTTTTATAACGTTTTACAAGCCCGTTGACTTGATCTAATAAATTCTTGAAGTGATATAATTCCATAGCTTAGTTTCAAACAATATTAATTAAAGCACTTTGCATTATTAATATTTATTTGAAAAACAAGTATTTATATGTGGTTTTCTTGTTATTGTGCAGATACATTTCTATTTAAAAAAAATGTGCGGACAATTATTCATCATCTGCACATCCGCATATTTGCACATCCGCACATCTACTCGATCACACTTTCCTCAAAAGCATAATCTTCCAGCGGCGGGCATGAGCAAATAAGCGTTCTATCGCCATAGGTATCATTAACCCGGCCTACCGACGGCCAGAATTTATAGGCGGCCACATAAGGCAGCGGGAAGGCAGCTTTTTGGCGACTGTAGGGGTGGTCCCATTCATTGCCGGTAACCACGGTTACGGTATGCGGCGCGTTTTTTAGCGG
>CAISKH010000291.1 GCA_903885865.1 uncultured Mucilaginibacter sp. | reverse complement strand
TGGATAAACAGGCTAAAATATATATTGCGGGCCACAGGGGCATGGTAGGTTCGGCCATTTACCGTAAACTGGAGAAGGAAGGATATAATAATATTATAGTACGCACATCTTCAGAACTGGATTTACGCAACCAACAGCAGGTTGCCGATTTTTTTTCACAGGAAAAGCCGGAATATGTATTTTTAGCTGCTGCTAAAGTAGGGGGGATTATTGCCAATGACGTTTATCGGGCTGATTTTATATATGAGAATTTACAGATCCAAAATAATGTAATCTATAATTCTTATCGCACTAAGGTAAAGAAATTACTTTTTCTGGGTTCAAGCTGTATATACCCAAAAATGGCCCCTCAACCATTAAAAGAAGAGTATTTATTAACGGGTTTATTAGAACCAACTAACGAGGCTTATGCCATTGCCAAAATTGCCGGCATAAAAATGTGCGACGCATACAGGACGCAATATGGTTGTAATTACATATCGGTAATGCCAACTAATTTGTATGGGTATAATGATAATTATCATCCTCAAAATGCACACGTTTTACCCGCCTTAATCAGAAGGTTTCATGAGGCTAAAGAACAAAATACCGAAGCGGTAACTATATGGGGTAGCGGCACGCCCAAGCGTGAATTTTTATTTGCTGACGACCTGGCAGAAGCCTGTTATTACTTGATGCAAAATTATGATGAACCGGGGCTTATAAATATTGGTACCGGCGAAGATATTTCAATAAAAGACCTGGCATTACTTATAAAAAGCATCATTGGTTATACCGGTGAGATACAATTCGACGCGACCAAACCCGATGGTACGCCAAGAAAGCTAATGGATGTGAGTAAGTTGCATAGCAAAGGGTGGAAATATACCATTGAATTAGAAGAAGGGATCAAATTAGCTTACCAGGATTTTTTGAAGAATAAGGTAGAGTAATGAGTACGCTTTTTAGTCATTTAAATGCTGATAAAACCATAACTTTATATCCAACTTCATAATATTCAATGCCTGTCAAGCAATCAATTCAACCGTATAGCCAATTTCATCAGCCTGAAAATATATCAATAGCTATAATAGGGTTAGGCTATGTCGGATTGCCCCTTGCTGTAGAGTTCGCCAAAAAATATGTCGTAAAGGGTTTTGATATTACACAAAGCCGGATAGATGAATTAAACAACAATTATGACCGGACATTCGGGATTGATGAAAACAGTTTAATTACCGTAAGATCAACAAAACCAGGTTTACAAGGCTTAACATTTACATCAGCTATTAATGATATAGCTTTATGTAATGTTTACATTGTATCAGTACCTACACCAACAGACCAATATAACCGCCCTGATCTGATTTGCTGCGCAATGCAAGTGAAACAATTGGCTCATTACTTAAAGCAGGTGACGTGGTAATATATGAATCAACCGATTACCCGGGATTTACTGAAGAATTTTGTGAGCCTATACTTGAGAAAACATCAAAACTAAAATTCAATCATGATTTTTTTGCAGGGTACTCCCCTGAAAGGATAAATCCGGGCGATAAGGTACACACCCTTACTAATATTTTAAAAGTTACCTGCGGCTCGACCCCGGAAGCGGCAGATTTTATTGATAATTTATATAATTCAATTATCCCCGCGGGAACACATAAAGCCCCAACCATTAAAGTTGCCGAGGCATGTAAGGTAATAGAAAACTCACAGCGTGATATAAACATCGCGTTTGTAAATGAACTGGCTAAAATATTTAACCTGTTAAATATTGATACACATGCGGTTTTGGAAGCAGCGCGTACCAAATGGATTTTTTTAAACTTTAAACCAGGCTTAGTGGGAGGGCATTGTACAGGCGTAGACCCTTATTATCTTGCACAAAAGGCCCAGGAAGCAGGGTACCACCCGGAAATTATTTTGGCAGGAAGAAGACTTAATGATGGGATGGGTACCTATGTGGCATTGGAAGTAATTAAGTTGATGATAAAAAGGGATATTCCAGTTAAAAACGCTGAAGTTTTAATATTAGGTTTTACTTTTAAGGAAAACTGCCCTGATGTACGTAATACCCGTGTAATTGATATAATAAAGATATTACAGGAGTTTGAAACGGAATACACGGTTTACGACCCATGGGCAGACCCGGAGGAGGTGTTAAAAGAATACAGTATTCATACTATAAAAGAATATGATAAGCTAACTAAAAAATTCGATGCGATAATATTGGCTGTATCGCATACTGAATTTTTAACCTTACATTTTAATGAACTCAAAAAAACATCATTATCAATATTATATGATATTAAAGGAATATTAAATACAGATATTATTGACGGAAGGTTATAATTACTTTTAAAAGACGCATTAAAATATAGTTAAATTGCTTAATTTCGCATCAAAATTTAACAAGCTATATCGCGTTTAACTGTAATTGCATTATGTGATTATCAAAAGAACAATGAATAATTTAAAAATCTATCTAACATTACTGGGAATTGTTTTATGCTTTTTGGCCTATACCCCCTCATCGGCCCAGTCTATCCCAACAAATGCGAATATTGATAACTATTCCGACGCTCAAATAAAACAATGGATGCAGCAAGCACAGGCATCCGGCTTAACTGACGCCCAGTTGGTTCAGATGGCTCAAAGTAAAGGGTTGCCGGCCGCGCAAGTTCAGCGCCTGCAATCCAGAATAGCTGATATACGTGCAAAAGACAACGGGATAAGTGATACTACTACTACTCAAACATCCCGAAAATTAAATTATCAGCCAAATCCTGAAAATCAGCAAAAC
>CAISKH010000290.1 GCA_903885865.1 uncultured Mucilaginibacter sp. | reverse complement strand
GATGATGTCCCCCCAGGTAATACCCTCTTTTAATATAATAGTTTCGCGCTTAAAAACTTTGGTGCTATCCATCAGTTCCACATACAATATCCCGCTTTTTAATGAGCCGAATAAGTTTTCATCCAGCAAATAAGCCTTAAAACGCATGGTATCGCCAATGGCATAATAGGGTTTGTCCATGTGTAGGTATAGCTTTTCGGCAGGTTGCCGCTTATGCAGGCTATCGATAGCCCCCATAATACCTGCCAGGCTATTATGCCCCGTACTTTGTCCCCTTACAGTAAAAGAACAACAAAAAAGAATAACAAAAATGGTGATAAGTATCCTTTTCATTACGGATGTAAATGATCTTAATTATGCTTAATACTCCAAAAGGTTAAAAAAAGGGGGGGGGTAGAAAGATAATTTTTAACAAAGGATTAACTTGCCAATGTATAGGGTGAGTAAATAAGGGGCGGCCCCCTCTAAATCTCCCCCGGCAGGGGAGACTTTCCTGTCATTGCCGACTGGCAGGGTTTAATATCGAATTTTCACTTCATCATTGGATATTCATCATTCGATATTCGACATTGCTTAAACCTTATACCCTTGTAAACGTCATTGTTCTTCCAATAAATTTAAAGTGCCAATAGCCGGTAACTTTTAGCTGTCCTTCTTTATTGATATAGGCCGAAGCGTCCCACTCGCGGCCATTTTTTGCATCATATATTTTTCCTTTTTCCCAGCTGTTTGACCCGGAAATATAATCCAGATCCCGCAATATGCTCATGCCTATTAGCTTCCGGTTCCTGAGCGACGCTTCGGGGTTGCGTTTATCGGTCCATTCTTCCATTGCCCTGCTGTTATCAATATTTTTGAACCAAACTACTTTGGCCCTGAACTCTTGGCCTTCCCGATAAACCTGTACAATAAGATTCCTTTCCGACGACATCCATTTGCCGCATATCAGGTCGGGGTTAGGTTCAGCGGCAAGGTTTGTAATTGCCGTTGATAAAAAAAATAAAAATAATATCTTAAACATTAATTGGTTATTAAGCATTATCCATTTAGTTTAACGAAAACAAACCTAACGACAGTATAAATTAACTAATTTTATCGCTGTTGTTTGTTAATCAAACCTAATATTAAAAAATGAAAAAGATATTATATGTTGCTTTCCTGTTGGTGCTTGCAAACAACTTTGTTTTTGCCGATACCATTGCTATTAATCATTTTGTAGTTAAGGAAAACCCGTTCGCAGATAGTGAAATAGCCATTGTTGCCACAGACACAGCCGGGAATATCCGCGAAAATGTTGATGGAGTATTTAGTTTCACTATAAATGGTTTCCAGGAACAAATGAAGTTTGATAAGGGTACTGCTTTTTACAGTCATAAATTAGATAAGTCGAGTTTTTTTTATGTAAAACACGTTAATGATAACGGCACGCATTCCATGCTTTATTATATCTATAAACAGGATGGGAAACTGCACCCCATCCATATTAGCTGGATATTATTGCTGGCTATTCCATTGGGGCTTATTTTATTAGCCTATATGTTTAAAAGGTTTATAATAATAGCCATCGTAATATTTTGCATTTTCTTATACTTTAACCACCATAACGGCCTCACTATTCCAACATTCTTCGAAAGTATAATTGACGGGTTGAAGGGGGTGTTTAAGTGATGTGTAAATGTGCAGATGCGTGGATGTGCGGATAATTTATTGATTATAAAAAACTCATTTGCACATTTGCATATCCGCACATCTGCACATCAAAATGGCATCCCTATACCAAAATTAAGCTGCATAAAAGCATAGTTTTCACCATTAGCCTGTAAATAGGCATTTTTGAATGACCCTGAATGAAATAGTTCATTACCGTGGTTAATTAACACCCATTGATCCGATCCGTTAAACTGGGGGTCTTTAAATTTAAACGCAGCGTCGAGCCTGAAAACAAAATAGGTTACATCAAACCGCAACCCGGTGCCTATACCAATTGCCGATGACTGTAAAATATTGTTGAACTTAAATTCGCCGTTCGGGTTCTCACTTGTTTTATTTATGCGCCAAATATTGCCGGCATCCATAAACATGGCGCCTTTTAGTTTTGATCCGAAAAAATTATTAGCAATTTTATACCGGTATTCGGCATTGGCAATAATTTTTATTTCACCAAACTGGTCCAGGTATTTTAGTCGTTGGCGGGTAACGGTATCGGTGCCGTAGGCGGTCCCGCGGTTAAACTGGCCGGGGCCCAAAGTGCGGGGAAGCCATGCCCTAATATCATTAGCACCGCCTGCATAAAAGTTTTTCTCAAATATCAATTGGGTGCTATTACCATACGGAACACCAATGCCGGGGTTTATCCGGAATATGAATTGCCTTTCGCCGCCTAAGCTATGATAGACCCTGAAGTCTACTTCAGCCTTGGCATATTGGGCAAAAGTATAGCCAAAAATGGTGCGCTGGCCAAGTGTGTCTCTGGGCGTATTCAATATTTTGCTTACGCCCGAAAGCCAGTTGCCCCCAATATCAAGCGCGCCCCTGAAATAGGTGAAATTTCCGTAGGTGCTTAGCAAATTGCCATTTGCCTGGTAAGTATATTGACTGCCGGTAGTAAAAATGGTGCGGCCTATTAAATAAATATACGAATAACGGTTCTGGCTTAACAATTCCTTATAAGCAACCGGATCAATGGAACCTTTTGAAAATTCAATGTCAATTGGGGTTACACTATGGACTTTGTTTGCTGTTTCCAGGAAATCATAGGTAACTGAATTGATCAGGCTGGTACGTTCAACCAGGCCGTTTTGATAAAACAGCGAGTAATTGGATGAAAATGTAGTATGGGGCACACCATGTTTGCCCGGCCGGGCCACATTAAATGGAGAAATTATACGCGGGTAGATCAAACTTGCGCCTATTTTAAAATCCTGGTTCTCAATGCCGCTTGAAGTGGCGGCATTGCGGCCGTTATCATACAATATGCTATAATTAACTTTTACCTGCAAGGCTACAGCCTGCTTAAACAGGTTACGGTCGGTAAAGGTATTGCCTATGTTATAACCGTAACGGCCGCCGCTAAACAAAAACTCACCCTCTATCCCCTCCGACATTTGTTTAAGCGGTGTAATATCTATCCTGGTATTTAGCCGGTTAGTACTATCGGCCGTTTTTGTATAAGTGGGATTGGGAACATTAATGAAAACATTTAATTCTGAAAGACGCGAAGTGGTAACCGTTTGCATATCGGTATTAAACAGATCTCCTTTTATCTGGTAAACATAATCAGTAACCGCACGCGGTTTAAACTTATGCGAATAATCAACAAACCTGAATTGGGAGTCGACCTGGATGGTATCTGCTTTCCCGGTATTGCGCCTGTTAGAGCCTGATATAGTGATCAAAGTGTTATTTATGGTATAAACAGGATGTTCCGGTTTATCGGCAGGGTTATCAATTATCATATCCAGGTCTACTATGCTGCTGCTAAAAGTAGTGTCGCCAACAAACCTGATGTACTGGCGGAAAAAATCGTAATACCCGTTGCGCTTCATTAACAGGAAAAATGCGTCACGGTCATAGGCCACGCTATCGGTATCAAAACGCCCCCCCGGTTGTAAATGCGAAAACTTGTTACGGTTAGCCCGGAACAAGTTGCGCACTTTTACATCCGGAATGCTATCGTTAATTTTACGTATTCTAAACATGGGCCCCTCAGTAGTCGTAAATAACAGGGTGGCTCTTTTATTTTTAATGGTAATAGTATCAGCTACTTTGGCCTTTAAATAACCCTTGCTTTGTATAAACTTTTCCATTTGAAAACGTGAAAAATCAACCAGACCGCTATCTAAAATTGCAGGAGGCTCGCCAATATTTCTTTTGCCGCTTTTATTAAACATATAATAAAGTTGCAGGTTAATTACATTGTTGGGCTGCTGTTGTTTGTCAACATAGTTTAGGGCCTGTTCTTCAAACTCCTTATCCATTCCCTTAATAACTACTTTGCGCACCAGCGACTGGTTACCTTTAAGCCCGCGTGTTAAACTGCAGCCCCAGCTCGTAAAGAGCAGAAGAATACTTAATATTGCAACGAGATAACTATTTATTCTATTAATGTATGCTTTCAAAATCTCATATTAGTTTACTACAGTCTTTACAACATAAAAAATTTCGCAGGGAACACGGCCTTTTTTTAGTTGAGGGCTACAAATCGGTCAGCGAATTTGTTAACTCGTCTTACCAGGTTGAAACCGTTTACTATACGCCTGCCATTGCCCCAAAAGTGCTTAAATTATCGCAGAAAATAAACTTTCAGGAAATTTCATCAGGCACACTCGAAAAAATAAGCGCTTTAAAAACCCCTGCCAATATTATAGCGGTAATTAAAATACCTCAATGGCCGGTTTTAAATTACAATATGCTTAACAAAAAATTTTCAATATTGTTGGATGGCATACAAGATCCGGGTAATATGGGCGCCGTTATCCGTACTGCCGATTGGTTTGGCATAGAACATATTATTTGTTCGGAAGATAGTGTAGATGTGTATAACCCTAAGGTGGTGCAGGCCACCATGGGTTCGTTGGCGCGTGTTAATGTGCATTATACCAATTTGCCTGCTGTTTTATCGCAAATTAAACTGCCTGTATTTGGTGCTTTATTAGATGGAGAAAATATTTACCATACAAATTTCGGCACCGAAGGGCTGATTGTAATGGGCAACGAAGGTAACGGCCTGAGTCCCGGGGTTAAGCAACTTGTTAGCAAAGCCGTAACCATACCTCGGGCGGGCCATGCCGAATCATTGAACGTTGCTATTGCCACCGCTATATTCTGCTCAGAGATAAACCGAAATAAGCTTAAATAAATGTTGGCAGGCAATAAATAATTGCTATTTTTGCAATCCTTAAAATTGGTCGGGTGGCCGAGTGGCTAGGCAGAGGTCTGCAAAACCTTTTACAGCGGTTCGAATCCGCTCCCGACCTCGAGGTTAACAGAACATTAAATAAAATTTATCATGGGCGTAACACGTTTAAAAAGAAAAGATAGAAAAAATAAAACCACTTCAAGGTTAGAAGTTCAGTTTTTAAAGAATGCTACCAACCTGGAACCGGGAAGCCGCTCGAAAGAGTCGCCAAACAACCAGATAGCAAAAAACAATGTGGCTTTAGCTAAGGCTGCAGGTAAATAATATTGTTAGAAGAGTGATTTTTTCGAGTCCTGCTGGTTTTATACCGGCGGGATTTTTTGTGGGGTTTATTTTGTTTGAACCATGATTTTTAGGATTAAAAGATTGTCTTGATTTTATTTGGGATTATTAATCAAGTTAATCCTCAAATCCCAAAATCATGGTTCAGACAATATTTTTTTATTTATCCGTTTTATCAGCCCCGGCCCCTCATAAATAAACCCGGTATATAACTGAATGAGTGATGCACCGGCTTCCAGTTTCTCCAGCGCGTCGGCAGCAGAATGTATGCCCCCAACGCCAATGATAGGGAAGGAGCGTTTTGACTTTTCGGCAAGGTAGCGTATAACCTCGGTCGACCGCTTAGCCAAAGGCACACCGCTCAAACCGCCCGCTTCGGCTATTAATTTTTTGTTGGCTAGCGCCGTTTTATCAATGGTAGTATTAGTGGCAATAACCCCGGCTATTTTTGTTTGTTGAACGATATCCACAATATCGTCTAATTGCTCATTGGTTAGGTCGGGCGCTATTTTTAACAGGATGGGTTTGCTTGTGCCGTTTTTATTATTGCGCTGCTGCAGCGTGTTTAAAATATGCATCAGCGGCTCTTTTTCCTGCAGGGCGCGCAAGCCGGGTGTATTGGGCGAACTTACATTCACTACAAAATAATCAACCACATCAAATAAACGGTCGAAACATTTAATGTAATCGCTCACCGCGTTTTCATTGGGGGTATTTTTATTTTTACCGATGTTGCCGCCAATTATTAAGCCTTTTTGCGCTTGCGGGGCATTTCTGCGATAAGCGGCTATCCGCTCGGCAACTACATCGACTCCTAAATTATTAAAACCCATGCGGTTAATAATAGCCTTATCGGCCACGCTGCGGAACATGCGCGGTTTAGCATTACCCGGCTGTGGTAAGGGTGTTACCGTACCTACCTCAATAAAGCCAAACCCCAAATTGGCCATTTCGCCAATGAACTCGCCATTTTTATCAAAACCGGCCGCTAAACCTACAGGGTTTATGAATTTAAGGCCAAACACTTCTTTTTCTAAACGGGGATCTTTTAAATCCCATAAAACCCGGCTCAATGCCGCGCCGCCCGGGAACCGGTTAACCCTTTTTAAATTCCGGGTTACAAAATAATGCACTTTTTCGGGGTCGAACTGAAAGAGGATAGGTTTGAGCAGCGGATACATATTGCAAAGTTATGTTTTTTTAGTTCATGGTTCATGGTTGATAGTTCATGGTGGTTGATGGTTCCTGGTTGACCCCGCCTAAGTACATTACAATAACCAATTATAGCTATGAACTATCAACTATGAACCATGACCTGCCAGGTTCATGGTTTTTTTAAGTTTGATCAGCAAATCAGCTTGAATAACAAAAATACTTATATTAGCCCCAGCCTAAGTTCATAAACTAATCAATTATAGCTATGAACCATGAACTATCATCCATTAACCATGATCTACACACCATGAACCAGAACAACAACCGCCGTAATTTTATACGCAACGCTTCGCTCGGCACAATTGCTGCTATCAGTATCCCGCAAATAGTATCCTCAGCTTTAGCCGCGGCGCCGAAGGGTAAGCGGGTAACTATCGAGAAGGGTGATACTATTCTTTTCCAGGGCGATTCAATTACCGATTCGGGCCGCGGCAAAAACGGTGTTGCGGCGCCAAATAACGCAGGGGCCTTAGGGAACGGTTATGCGCTAATGGCTACCGGCCAATTATTGCTGCAGCACCCCGATAAGGACCTGAAATTTTTCAACAAGGGCGTTAGCGGTAATAAAGTTTACCAAATGGCCGACCGCTGGGACGCGGATACCATCGCCATAAATCCAAATGTTTTAAGCATCCATATTGGCGTTAACGATTTTTGGCATACCTTAACCAATGGCTATAAAGGGACCATAGAAACCTATATAGCCGATTATAAAAAATTGCTTGACCGCACCAAACAGGCATTACCCAATGTAAAACTGGTTATTTGCGAACCTTATGCAGTATTAGGGGTAAAAGCGGTTGATGATAAATGGTATCCTACGTTCGACCTGTTTCGCAAAGCGGCAAAGGATATGGCCGACCAATATAACGCCCCGTTTGTACCCTTCCAGGCAGTTTATGATAAAGCAATAACACAGGCCCCGCCCGCTTACTGGACATTTGACGGCGTACACCCATCCGTAGCTGGAGCTGCACTAATGGCTCGTGCCTGGCTTGAAGCGGTGAAAGGGTGATTAGTGATTAGAGGTTAGTTGAATGCGGAAAGCGAAATGGTGATTGCGGAATGTCTGTATTGACCGCAGGGTGAAGACTAATAGGATTCTGTTTAAATATAAAAGTTCATGAAAAAACTAATCCTCCTAATATTAGCTGTTAGCTTTAGTCTCAACTTATTTGCGCAAAATCATTTTACGTTTTCAGGAAAAATCAGCGGAGGGCATGATGTACATATTGACCTTTTATATATTAACAGCCAGGGCAAACGGGTAATCGACTCTTGCGCTTTACAGGGTGAGACGTTCAGCTTCAGGGGAGAAATAAATGGCCCGCAAATGGTTTCCCTCATGACCTATAAAGGCCATTTTAAATCAAAAAGTGATGATGACCCAACAAACTTTTTTCTGGAACCGGGAAAAATAACTGCCATTGGGGGAAGCTACAAGAATTTGAAAAAATTAAAAATAACCGGTTCAAAAGTGCAAGATGAGTACGAAGCATTTGAAAAGCAACTTAAACATCTTGATGAAAAAAAACAGGAAGACAAAATACGTCAATATATTATTACACATCCCAACTCTTATGTCAGTGCTTTTCAGCTAAGTCTTTATTCAACAAGCTGGCCGCTAAATTCTGTTAAAAACCTCTATTCTAAATTTAACCCCGCACTTCAAAAAAGTATGTATGGTAAAGAAATCCAAAAAGAAATTACTTCCATCGATAATAGCGCCGTCAATAAAAAGGCAATAAACTTCAACTCTATTGATATTAACGGAAAACTTATACGCTTGTCAGATTTTAAAGGACGGTACGTATTGATTGATTTTTGGGCAAGTTGGTGTGTGCCCTGCCGGGAAAGTACCCCGCACCTTAAAAAACTATTTAATAAGTACAACAAGGCCGGTTTGGACGTTATTGCTGTGGCAGATGATGATAATAACCAGAATGACTGGAAAAAAGCCGTAGTAAAAGACAAAACAGAAGCATGGCATAATGTTTTAGATGGAACGGTGCGTGCCAACAATGAGACTGATAATTCAAGATCTATCAGCAATCAATATGCTATATATAGTTTACCAACAAGAGTACTGATCGATAAAAATGGCATAATAATAGGCCGGTATGAGGGTACAGAATCGGCAATTGCGTTAGATAGAAAACTTGCAGCTATATTTAATTGATGGAATAATTAGCAATTAGTTTTTAACATTGAATTCAACTAACCTCTAATCACCAATCTCTAATCACCGTTTTTAAGCGGAGCTTAAAAACCCTATCTTTGCGGCGAAATGATTGCTATAAACAACCTTACGTTCGAGATCGGTGCGCGGGCATTATATGATGAAGCCAATTGGCACATTAAACCCGGTGAAAAAATAGGCCTTATTGGCGCTAACGGAACCGGGAAAACCACCCTCCTGAAAATTATTACCGGCGAATATAGTCCTACTTCGGGTACTATATCAATGGCTAAAGATTTGACTATGGGCTACCTTAACCAGGACCTGCTGTCTTACTCCTCCGATAAAAACATTGTGCATGTGGCTATGGAAGCCTTTGAGCGCCAAAACCAACTACACGACGAGATAGAAGCATTGCTAAAAAAACTGGAAACCGATTATACCGAAGACCTGCTGCACAAGCTAAGCGATAAACAGCATGAGTTTGAACTGCTGGATGGTTATAATATTGAATATAAAGCACATGAAATTTTAGCAGGTTTAGGTTTTACCGAAGCTGATTGTGCGCGCAAACTAAGCACCTTTTCGGGTGGGTGGCGCATGCGGGTAATGCTGGCCAAAATATTATTACAGGCTCCCGATATTTTGTTACTGGATGAGCCTACCAACCACCTCGATCTTCCGTCAATACAATGGCTGGAAGATTATTTGAAGGCCTTTAGCGGCGCTATTGTAATTGTATCGCACGATAGATGGTTTTTGGATAGGGTGATCAACCGGACGGTTGAAGCGCGTAAGGGTAAGCTGAATGTTTATGCCGGTAACTACACTTTTTACCTCGAAGAAAAAGCCATGCGCGAAGAAATTCAGCGGGGCGAGTTTAAAAACCAGCAGTCAAAAATAAAGCAGGAGGAACGTTTAATAGAGCGCTTCCGCGCCAAGGCAACCAAAGCAAAAATGGCGCAATCGCGCATAAAAATGCTTGATAAATTGGAACGCGTGGATGATGTAGACGATGATAACCCCAGCGTTAATTTCAGTTTCCGTTTCAGCAGGCAATCAGGCAGGCACGTGGTAACGATGGAGCATATCACCAAAAAATACCCGGCTATTG